>SLRI01000270.1 GCA_007131045.1 Rhodospirillales bacterium | reverse complement strand
TCGAAGTCGCGCAGATTGACGTCGTTGCCGAGCGTCGCGCCGACGATTCGGCCCGAGGCCGCGATCACCAGCACCACCTCGGGCTCCGGGTTGTTCCAGGCCGAGCGCGGGTGGATGCCGATCTCGGCCCCGGTGCCGACGGCACTCATCGGCTGCGCCTTGGTGAAGATCTCGGCATCCGGGCCGATCCCCACCTCGAGGTATTGCGACCAGACCCCGGCCTCGACGAGATGCGCCTTGAGCTTCTCGGCCTCGGGCGAGCCCGGCACGATGGCGGCGAGGTCCTGGCCGATATGCCCCTCGATCCGCTGCCTCGCCGCAGCCGCGGCCTCGGGATCGCCCCGGGTCGCCTCCTCGACCACCCGCTCGAGCATGCTTTTCACGAAGGTCACGCCGGCCGCCTTGTGCGCCGAGAGGTCGGTGGGTGCGAGGAGATGGGCCACAGCCGGGCCGGCCCGATCGGCATGGCTCGCGGCCAGGAGATCCTCGATCGAGCCGACCTCGATCGCCCGCGGATCCTGCGCCACCGTCGCCGGGTCGTCCGCGTTGATCAGATCCGCCATGGTCGGCACGATCCGCGTCAGATCGAAGATCCGTCCCTTGCGCAAGGTGACCACCGACGGCCCGCCGGGCTCGCCCGGCAGCCACGCCCGGCCAACGAGGATGGCAGAATCGAGGTCTTCCGGCAAAGCCCGCGCCACTTCGAGCGCCTGTTCCATGTCTCCCCCCTTTCGCGGCAGTTCTCGCCGCCGTCACCGTTAGCTGTTGGCGATGGAGGAACGCAAGGCCGGCGTCCCCGGTTCCGCCGGCCGGCAACCGTGCCAGGGTCTTGTCACCGTTCGCTGTTGGTCGCCAGCGCCGCCGCACGCTCGCGCAGTTGGAACTTCTGCACCTTGCCGGTCGAGGTCTTGGGCAAGGGCCCGAAGACCACCGTTCGCGGCACCTTGAAGCCGGCGATCTCGCTGCGGCAATGGGCGATGATCTCGGCCTCGCCGACCGTGGCCCCCTCGCGCAGCGTGACGAAGGCGCAGACCGTCTCGCCCCATTTCTCGTCCGGCCGTGCCACCACGGCGGCATCGAGCACGTCCGGGTGGCGGTGGAGGGCACCCTCGACCTCGATCGAGGAGATGTTCTCACCACCCGAGATGATGATGTCCTTCGAGCGGTCCTTGATCTCGACATAGCCGTCGGCGTGCTTGACCGCGAGATCGCCGGTGTGGAACCAGCCGCCCGCGAACGCCTGTTGCGTCGCCGAGGGGTTCTTCAGATAGCCCTTCATGACGTCGTGGCCGCGCATCATGATCTCGCCGATCGAGGCGCCGTCGGCGGGCACCGGGGTCATGGTCGCCGGATCCATGACGTCGAGGCCCTCGAGCACCGGATAGCGCACCCCCTGCCGGGCGAGCTTGGCCGCCCGCTCCGTCGCGGAGAGTTCGCGCCATTCCTCGTGGAAGGCGCAGACCGTGGCCGGCCCGTAGACCTCGGTGAGGCCGTAGACGTGGGTCACCTCGATGCCCAAGGCCTCCACCTTCTGCAAAACCGCCGCCGGCGGTGCGCTGGCCGCCGTCATCATCTTGACGGCTTGCGGAAAATCGCGGCGCTCCTCGGGCTTGGCGTTGAGCAGCATGCCCATGACGACGGGCGCCCCGCAGAGATGGGTCACCCCCTCCTCCGCTAGGGCACGGAAGATCGAGGCGGCCTCGACCCGGCGCAGACAGACATGGGTTCCGGCCTGCAGGACGATGGTCCAGGGAAAGCACCAGCCGTTGCAGTGGAACATCGGCAGGGTCCAGAGATAGACCGGGTGGTGACCCATCCCCCAGACCAGGATGTTGCCGACCGCGTTCAGATGCGCGCCGCGGTGGTGGTAGACCACGCCCTTCGGATTGCCGGTGGTACCCGACGTGTAGTTGAGTGCTATCGCCTGCCACTCGTCCTCTGGCAGATAGGCGACGAAGCCAGGATCGGCGGCGGCGAGCAGATCCTCATAAGTCGTCTCGCCGAGCCGCTCGTCCGGGCCCGGATTCTCGGGATCGACGATGTCGACGACCCGGATCGGGCGGGTGACCTGGGCCAGGGCTTCCTTGATGACCGGCGCGAACTCGGTATCGGTCAGCAGGATGTCGGCCTCGCCGTGCTCCAGAATGAAGGCGATCGAGGCGGCATCGAGGCGGTAGTTGAGGGCGTTGAGCACGGCACCTGCCATCGGCACGCCGTAATGCGCCTCCAGCATCGCCGGGATATTTGGCGCCATCACCGCGACCGTGCGGCCGGGGCCGATGCCCAGCCCGACGAGGCCCGAGGCCAGGCGCCGGCAGCGGTCGGCCAGTGCCGCGTAAGTGAAGCGCTGAGCCCCGTGCACCACGGCCGTGCGGTCGGGATAAACGGCGGCCGTGCGCTCCAGGAAGGTCAGCGGGGTCAGGGGTGCGAAATTGGCGGGATTGCGGTCGAGGTTCTGCGTGAAGGGCGAGTCTGCCGGATGTGCGGTGGTGCGAAACCTCATGCTCATCGATCCTGCTTCCCTGCCCCACTTTATCGCTTCTCGGCCCTGCATCTGCCCCCTCGCCCGGGGCGCGTCAAGCGCACCGGCTGACAGCGGCGGGCGCAGCCGCTAGGCTTGGTCGATTCTGCAAGAGAGGGAGCGAACGATGAGCAAGGCACTCTGGCTCGAGAAGACGGACGACGGTCACAAGAGCCGGATCGGGCAAATCAGCGAGACGGACCTCCCGGAGGGCGACGTCACGGTCGAGGTCGCCTATTCGACCCTGAACTACAAGGACGCGCTCGCCATCTGCGGCAAGGCGCCCATCGTCCGCTCCTGGCCGATGGTGCCCGGCATCGATTTCGCCGGGACGGTCAAGGAGAGCCGCAACGACGAGTGGCAGCCGGGCGACAAGGTGGTGCTCAACGGCTGGGGGACCGGCGAGACCCGGCTCGGCGGGATGGCGAGCCTCGCCCGGGTGCCGGGCGACTGGCTGGTCCGCCTGCCCGATGCCTATAGCCTCGAGGACGCGATGGCGATCGGTACCGCAGGCTATACCGCGATGCTCGCGGTGATGCGCCTGGAAGAGCACGGGCTGAAGCCGGAGGCCGGGCCGGTTCTGGTGACCGGAGCGATGGGCGGGGTCGGCAGCGTGGCGATCCTGCTGCTCGCGGCACGAGGCTTCGAGGTCTGGGCGCTGACCGGTCGGCCCGAGGAGGAAGAGCACCTGAAGAGCCTGGGGGCTGCGGGTGTCGTCCCGCGCGACGAGCTCAGCGGCAAGCAGAAGCCGCTCTTGAAGGAGCGCTGGGCCGGCGGGGTGGATGCCGTGGGCTCGCACGTGCTGGCCAATCTTCTGGCCTCGACCCGCTACAACGGCACGGTCGCGGCCTGCGGGCTCGCCGCCGGCATGGACCTGCCGGTGACCGTCGCACCGTTTATCTTGCGCGGGATCACGCTCGCCGGCGTCGACAGCGTCTACGTCCCGCCGCTTCGCCGGCGCGCCGCCTGGCATCGGCTGGGACAGGAACTGCCGCCGCATCGCCTGCACGCGATCAGCCGGACGATCGGCCTCGATGCGGTGGAAGATGCCGCGGCCGAGCTGCTCGCCGGCAAGGTCAAGGGAAGGCTGGTGGTCGAGATCGGGGACTGAGCGTCGCCGGTCCGTCGTGGTGCGAACTGCAGGACGGTGGTCACAGAAGGCCGCTTTTGCGCGTCGATCGCTGTGCGACCCACCATACACGGGTTGCATCGCGGCCTCGGCCGGCTCAATAATGGCGCGCGAGCGGGAAAGCTCCCGGAACGAAACACCCGACACGCTTGTCGGGGTTACCGGCACTATCGGAGGAACAGGATGCCAGTCGGCACCGTCAAATGGTTCAACAGCACCAAGGGCTACGGCTTTATTCAGCCGGAAAGTGGCGGTGCGGACGTCTTCGTTCACATCTCGGCGGTCGAGCGCGCCGGCATGAGCAGCCTGAACGAAGGCCAGCGCGTCTCTTACGAGGAGCAGCTCGATCCCAGGCGTGGCAAGAAATCCGCCGAGAACCTGAAGCCGGCATAAGGCTCGGGTCATCGGCAGCACGACTAGGGCGGCACCGGGCGACCGGTGCCGTTTTCTTTTGCCGCGCTCAGGCTCTCAGTCGGCGATCCGCCAGACGTCGATCTCGCCGATGCCGCGATAGACCGTGGGCCCCTGGTGCTGCAGCGTGAAGCGGGCGCCGACGGCGGCAGCGGTCGGACCATCGAGCTGGATCGCTCCAGCCGGGGCTGCCGCCTGCAGCCGGCTCGCATTGTTGACGGTCTGGCCCCAGAGGTCGAACTGCGGCCGGTGCTCGCCGATCACACCGGCCGTCACCGGCCCCGTGGCGACCCCGGCATGGACGTCCAGATCGTAGCCGAGGCGGCCACCCAGCGCGCGCAGCGCATGCCGCGCGGCGAGAGCGAAGGCCACGGCTTCAGCCGGGCCGGCCTCGACCGCGTCGGCCACGCCAGCGGCTGCGACATAGGCGTCGCCGATCGTCTTGATCTTGGTGAGCCCGTGCTCGCCGGCCAGAAAATCGAGGACGGCGAAGGCCTGCTCCAGGAGATCGACCAGGGCTTCGGGCGGCAGCTCCCGGGTGAGCCTGGAATAACCGACGACGTCGACGAAGACGATGCTCGCCGCGGGTGCGGCATCGGCGATCGGCGTCTCGCCGGCCTTCAGCCGCTCGGCAATACCGGCCGGCAGCATCGCGTCCAGGAGGGCATCGCGCCGCGCCTGCTCGAGCTCCAGGCTCTGCTCGAGCAGCAGATTGCGGCGCCGCGCCTGATCGGCCCAGTAGGAAACCAGACTGAAGAGCAGGCCGAAGGTGACGAGGAAATAGGCGGCGTTGCCGAGAGCGGCCGCTGGCGCGCCCAGGAGGGCCAGGGCCGCGAGCCCGACGATGCCGATCAGGACGTAGTTGAGGATGGCGAGCCAGAACAGCGGCGCCACCAGCACGTTGGCGGCGGCGGCGAAGAGCAGGCCCGGCACGCCCTTCTCGAACCCGTCGGGTGCGATCGCCATCACCAGCGACGTGCCGCAGGTGACGATGACGATCAGCCCGCTCCAGAGGAAGGGCCAATGGGGCACAAAGCGGGGATGGTGGGCGACGAGCCAGACACCGAGGATCGCCAGGGTGACGCCGAGCCGCGCCGGGAGCGCCGCCAGCACGCCGTCCCAGCCGCCGAGCAAATAGTCCCAGCCGAGAAAGCCAAGATAAGTGGCGGCACCCAGCAGGGTGAGGAAGCGAAAGAGCGGCAGCAGGCGGTGCCGCTGTCGCTCCTGGTGCGCCCGAAGCTCGAGCGCGCTCAGCGGCACCGGCGCCAGCGCCCGGCGCAGGTTGCGCGTCGTTTCGAAAGCGCCGGGAAGAGAGCGGCGGGCTCGCCGCCGCGCCGGCCGATCGCTCTCGAGCCCGCTGACGTTCTGCACTTCGCCGACCTTTGCCCCGAGCCTGTGCGCTTCTCCTTTGCGCCGGCGCCCGGCGCGCGTCAATCGGCTCGTGAGCGGACGCGAAAACGGCCGGATGTCGCCATCCGGCCGCTTTGTCGCGGCGATCACGGGCACCGCCGGTTCAGTCGCCCGGTCCACGGCCAGCCGAGCGTGGCTGGCCATTCGTGACCGGCGCTCGGTCTACTCGACCGATTGGACCTCGACGGCAACCAGTTCGGTGCCGAGCGCCGACTGCTCGAATCGCACCATCACTTGATCGCCGACATTGATGTCCTGGATGTTGACGCCTTCATCGACGAGATAACGAACACCGTCGACCTCGATGATGTTGCCGATCTCGTCGACGTTCTGGACCATGCCGGTATCGGTGTAGTCACCGAAGATCCGATCGGCCCGCTGGTCGGCTGGGCTCTGCGCCAATGCCGGCGCGGCGCCGACGGCGATCAGCAGCGCGATGGCGCTCGTAATGGGCAAGATTTTACGCATGGTGTTTCCTCTCGTTGGACGTCGCAAGCGGCACGCCGCGGCACTGACAGACGCTTTTGCGCCGGCGCCGACAGCATGCCTGCTATCGATACAACGACGACCACCCGAGCCGGTTCCATCGTGTCCGAATTTTTTCTCTCGTCCGCCGGTCAGGCGGCGAAGCCACCTGAGAATGGTGGCAGGCTCGGCCCGTGCTCGGGCAACAGCTCGAGCAGCAGGGCCTCGAGCTCGGCCGCGCGGAGTTCGTGGAGCGCAGCGGGCCCGAGGTCCGGACCGAAGAAATCGGGGGCCGCCTCGGCCAGACCGGGCGCACCACCCTGCGGCTCGCGCAGCACGTAGCCCTGCCCCCAGACCGTCTCGATGCCTTGCCCGCCGCCCACCGCCTGGATCTTCTTCCTGAGCTTGCAGATGAAGACGTCGATGATCTTCTGCTCCGGCTCGTCGATGCCGCCATAGAGGTGGTCGAGAAAGACCTCCTTCGACAGGGTCGTGCCGCGCCTGAGTGCCAGGAGCTCGAGGATGCCGTACTCCTTGGCAGTGACCTTGAGCGGCTGGCCTTCGACGGTGACCGTCCGCGAGGCGAGATCGACCGCGAGCCGACCGATCCGGATCTCCGAGCTGGCATGGCCCTTGGACCGGCGGATGAGCACCTTGAGCCGGGCGATCAGCTCGTCGCGATCGACCGGCTTGGTGAGGTAGTCGTCGGCACCGTCGAGCAGGGCCTGGATCCGCGCTGCGCGATCGTCGATGCCGGAGACGATCATCACCGGCACGACCGAGCCCATGCCGCGCAACCGCCGCAGCAAGGTGCCGCCGTCGAGATCGGGCAGCCGCAGATCGAGCACCAGCGCATCGAAGTCGTAGACCTTGAGCATGTCGAGCGCGTCCTCGCCGCGATCCGTGCACTCGGCCACGTAATCCTGGCGCTGCAGCGCCGCCTGCACGAGGGCAGTCGAGACCGGATCGTCATCCACCACCAGCACCCGCATCCGCCTCACCTCCCAATGCCGCGTTCGTCGCGGACACAACCATAAGGCGAACATTACGGAAATGCATCCCCAAATGCGCACATGCAGCACATTCGCATACGGCGGGCACGGGCTCACGGCCGATCATATCCGCTGGAGCGGTCGTCGCCGGCCTGCGTGGACGGCTTCACCAATCGCTCGGAGCGGCGTATGCGTGGCCGACGTATTGCGCTACCGCGCCGTCCTTTCGACTGTTCTTGGAGCCCGCCGCCGATGAGCCGAGAGCCGGCCGACGCCCCGCCTTCGCCGGCCGACGGTGCGACGATCGCCGAGCCGAACGAAGGCCGCGCGTCGGGTCTGCTCGCCGATGTCGCCGCATGCTTCGGCGGCACTGTGCCCAACATCTATCGGATGCTGGCCGAGAATCCGGCGGTCCTCGAGAGCTTCATGACCCAGGAGCGGCTGCTCGCCGATTGCGGCGTGCTGAGCCACGGCGAGCACGCGGTGGTCGCCCTGATCGTCGCCGGGCACAGCCACTGCCGCTACTGCCAGGCGGTCTTCGCCAAGGAGGTGGAGGCCTGCGGCATCAGCCCGAATGTCCGCCGCACGATCCAAGAGGGCAGGCTGCCGCGCGACCGCCGGCTCGCCGCCCTGGTGCACGCCACCCGGCGAACACTGGCGAGCCACGGCCGCCTCGGCCGGGCGGAGATCGGCGCGCTCGAGCGGCGTGGGCTGAGCTGGCCCGAGCTCTTGGAGATCACCGGAATCATCGCCGCCTACACGCTCGCCACCTACGCCAACAACCTCGCCCGCACCCGGATCGACCCCGAATTCGCCTGAAGGCGGGTAAAAAAGTGGCCGACTGCCGCGGCAGCCGGCCAATTGGGGGAGCATGAACGACGAGCCGCCCCGCCCAGGGGAGCAGCGGGCCGCTGGAGGTCAGCGCTCGGTGATGCGCACGGCGCGGCGCAAGGCGCCCACACCCGTCGGCTCGAAGGTGACCTCGACCGCCTGGCCGGTGTGCAGGTCGCGCGGGTCGATGCCGCGCGGCAGCAGGTAGGAGACACCGTCGACGACGACGATCCGGCCGATCCTGTCGACCCGGTTGATCATGCCGCTGTCCTGGCGATTGCCGATCAGCTGGTCGCTGCGCACGGCGGCGGCGTTCTGGGCCAGCACCGGCTGGGCGCCGAGCACGACGATCCCACCAAGAAGGACGAGGCTGCGGAGCAGGGTTGTGGACGTTCGCATGATGCTTTCCTCACTGGTTGTGACGCCGAAGCGCCCGGTCCTGTCGTCTCGGGCGAGCAGCGGGAGGATGCCGCTCTGGCTCTCTGCCGAACGGCGCCTGCCCGAGGCGACGACGTGAGGGGGAGCCTAGCAGCGCTGGCGGCAGCGCCGCGTAGCGCCTGTCACAAGGCCATTCCCATTGGCGTGAGCGCCGCGTGAGCGCGCCGCTAGCCGGACGCGGCCGCGGCGTCCGCCAGGCGGGTCGGCAGCGTCAGGCGAAAGCGCGTGCCGTCCGCGCCGGTCGCGGCCAGCGCCAGCTCGCCGCCGTGATTGCGGGCGAGCTCGGCGGCGATCGCGAGCCCGAGCCCGGCGCCGCCGCTGGTCGAGCGTCCCTTTTCGAGAAAGAGCTCGTCCTCGACCTCGGCCGGCAGCCCCGGCCCGTCATCCGCGACCTCGACGATCACCCGATCCCCGGCGTTGCTGCCGCTGATCATCACCCGGCCGGCGCCGGCATCGACGGCGTTGCGCGCGAGATTGAGGAGCATCCGGTAGAGCTGGTCGAAATCGGCATCGACGATGACCGGTTCCTCGGAGGTGAGCCGCAGCGTCGCGCCGATGGCTTCCTCCGGGCCGATCGCCGCCTCCACCTCGTCGACCACATCGGCGAGAAAGAACCGCTCGCGTTTCGGCGCCGGCTCCTCGGCCCGGCCGAGGCTCAAGCCGGTCCGGCACATCGAGACGGCGCGCTCGATCGAGCGGGTGATCGCTTCGGCCCGCCGACCGACCAGCGGGTCGGCATGGCCGGCGAGGCCGTCGGCGACGAGCTGGGCCGTGGCCAGCGTGTTGCGCAGGTCGTGCATGACCCGCCGCAGCGAGGCACCGAGCCTGGCCAGCCGGTCCTGGCGGCGGTCGCGGATCAGGGCGACGATGCACGGCCGGCCGTCGAGCTCGAGGGCAGTGGCGCGCACCTCGGCCGGCACACGCTGGCCCGCCTTGGTGCGGCAGGAAAGATCGTCGCCGGCCCAGCGGCCGTGCGCTTGGACGGCAGCGAGAAACGCCTCGAGCCTGGGCAGCTCGTGCGGATGGATGTCGCTCGGCGTCAATTGGCCGAGCTCCTCCGGACTGTAGCCCAAAAAGGCGATCGCCGCCTGGTTGGCGACGAGGATCTCGCCGCTCGCCGCATCGATCACCAGCGCCGGATCGTAGAGCTCTTCGAAAAACCGCACGAAGCCGCTGTCCGTCGACGAAGCCGAGCGTAGCAGCACGAGGCCTCCTCCAGTCTTTCTGACAGTCTTTCTGGCAGTCTTTCTGGGCCCGACCGCTGAGCCCGTCCGTTCACCGTGATGTTACACGTCGTGAAGCACAACGCCAGAACCCGACGGCCGGTTCGCTCGGGCAAAAAAGGCGGCCCGGGGGTCGCCCCCCCGGGCCGTCGAGTCCGCTGCCTCAGCCCTGGAAGGTCAGGCAGCGTTCGGGCCGAACTCCGGATAGGCTTCCATGCCGAGCTCTGCGGCATCGACACCGCGCGCTTCGTCCTCCTGGTCGATGCGGATGCCGACCGTGGCCTTGAGAATCGCCCAGACGATGGCACTGGCGACGAAGGCGAACACACCGTAGGCGGCGACCCCGAAGAGCTGGGTGCCGTAGGAGGCCTCGGCATTGGTGAAGGGCACGATCATCGTCCCCCAGATGCCGCAGACGAGGTGCGCCGGGATCGCACCGACCACGTCGTCGATCTTCAGCTTGTCGAGCAGCGGCACGGTGACGACCACCAGCACGCCACCCACGCCGCCGATCAGCATGGCGGTGAGGCCGGTGGGCTCGAGCGGCTCGGCGGTGATCGAGACGAGGCCGCCGATCGCACCGTTCAGCACCAGCGTGAGGTCGAGCTTCTTGTAGATGGCCTGGCACGCGATCATCGCGGCGATCACACCACCGGCGGCGGCGAGGTTGGTGTTGGCGAAGATCCGCGCGATGGCGGCGATGTCGACGGCGGTGTCCATGGCGAGCTGCGAGGCGCCGTTGAAGCCGAACCAGCCGAACCAGAGGATGAAGGTGCCGAGCGTGGCGAGCGGCAGGGAGCTCGCCGG
>SLRI01000406.1 GCA_007131045.1 Rhodospirillales bacterium | reverse complement strand
GAGAAGCGAGTGACCGGCAGGAACGAAGCCCCCCGAACGTCGGAGAAAGCCACCCGAACATGGGAGAAAAAGAACCGGAGCAGCTTGACACCAACGACCCCATTCAGAGAAGGCTCTCAGGGCCAGAGCAGGACCGAGTCGGACGAGTTGCGGACCCTGCTGCCGCGGCCGCGGGCGCGCATCCCCTTCAGCATGCCCCGCCAGCCGTAGACGGCACCCACGGCCCGCCGGGCGCGATCGGCATAGGTGCCCTTGATGCCGGCCTTGCCGTCTGCCTTGTAGAGGTTGAGGTTCACCGCACTGGCGATCAGCGCCAGGTGGGTGAAGGCCTGCGGGAAGTTGCCGAGAAAGGCGCGGCTGTCGGTGTCGATCTCCTCGGAAAAGAGGTCGAGATCGTTGGCGCAGGCCTCGAGCTCCTGGAACATGGCTTCCGCCTCCTCGCCGCGGTCCAGCGAGAGGAGCGCGTCGACATGCCAAAAGCTGCAGATGAGGAAGGCGCCCTCGTCGCCCGGCAGGCCGTCGTCGGTCTTGTAGCGGTGGAGAAAGGGGCCGTGGCGAAGCTGCTCGTCGACGGCATCCACGGTCTTGGCGAAGGCGGCATCGTCCATCGGAAAGCCGAGCATCGGTGCCAGCAGGTTGGCGGCATCGACGCCCTCCCGCTCGAAGGCCTGGCGTAGGTAGCCCTCGGGCGCGATCCCGCGGTTTTTGATCGTCGCCTCGATCTCCTTGGCCAGGCTCCGCCAGTGCTCGGCCTTGCCGAAGCCGAGATCGGCGGCGCGGTCGGCGGCGACCCAGGCCATCAGCTTGCCGTGGACGTGGTGCAGCGAGGGCCCGCGCATTTCCCAGAGCCCGTGATCGGCGATCGTCCATTCCTTCTCGACCAGCGCGGCGAAGGCCTCGAGCAGGCGGTGCTCCTGGCGGCCGAGCCTGCCGCCGAGGCATTCGTAGAGCACGGCGAGGTCGAGGACCTGGCCGTAGACGTCGATCTGGCGCTGGTCCCAGGCGCCGTTGCCGGTGCGCACCGGCGGGCTCTGGGCGTAGCCCTCGAGATGGTCGTGGGTCTTCTCGGTCAGCACCGTCTCGCGCTCGATGCCGTACATGATCTGCTCGCGCGGCAGGGTCTTTCTGATGCAGCTGGTGAGGTAGTCGACGTAGCGCCGGGCCTCGCCGCCGTAGCCGATGCCGGCGAGCGCATAGAGGGTGAAGCAGGAATCCCTGAGCCAGCTGTAGCGGTAGTCCCAGTTGCGCTCGCCGCCGATCGCCTCGGGCAGCGAGGTGGTGGCGGCGGCGATGATCGCCCCGGTCGGCGCGTAGGTCAAAAGCTTCAGCGCCAGCGCACTGCGCGCGACGGACCTCGCGTGCGGGCCGGTGTAGCGGTTGAAGGTGAGCCATTCCCGCCAGAAGGCCTCGGTGATGGTGGTGAGCTCGGCCGCACGGTCGAGCGGCGATTGGTTGCTGACGGTCCGCGCCGCGAGCACCAGGTCGTGGGTGGTGCCGGCCTCGACGGTGACGCGGGCCACGGCCGCCCTCTCCTCCTCGGCCAGCTCGAACGGCAGGCGGGAGAAGAGCACGGGGCCGCGCTCGGGGCGGATCATCTCGCCGTCGAGCTCGAGGGCGACGCTCGGCTCGTCGAGGCCGGCGCTCGGGCGAAAGCGGATTTCGACCTCGACCCTGCCCCGGGTGCAGGTCACCCGGCGGATCAGCCAGAACGGTGCGATCAGCCTGACATAATCGTGGGCTGCGGCATCGACGTGGCGGCCGACCGGCATGAGGTCGGTGACGGTGAGGCTGCCGCCTTCGGTCTCGAAGGTGGTCTCGAGGATGTTGGTGTCGGGTCGGTAGCGGCGCGAATGTTCGGCCTCGGCGGTGGGCCGGATGGACCAGTAGCCGCCCTTCTCGGCGTCGAGCAGGCGGAAGAGGACGGGGTCCTCGTCGTGGCGGCCGAGGCAGCACCAGTCGATGCCACCGTCGCTGGCGACCAGGGCATTACCGTGGCAGTCGCCGATGATGCCGTAGTCGCGGATCGGCCGATAGCCGCGCGCGTCGTCACGAGATTGCATGCCATCCTCCCCACTTGCCGCATCTATAAGACGCGAAGCCTAGCGGTAAGGTTCCATCCCCGCGACTACCGCTTGCGGCACGAAAACCGGTGGGGCCCGGGGAGGATCATCAGGCCGTGTGAAAACCCGCTTCTGCCTGAACGAGGTCCTATGCCTGGGCGCGGTGGAAGGCGCTGGAGTGGTGCTGCTCGGTGGCGGTGGGCGTGGCCGGGTGGGCCCTTGGCCCTCAGGCGAGGGCCGCTTGCATTCTCGCCGCTCCGTGGAGGTTGGTGAGGCGGTTGAGGTTGAAGGCGAGGGTCACGAGGCCGAGCTCGGTGCGTGCCTTGTCGCGGCCGCGGAGGAGGAACCGGCCGCCGTGCAACCAGCGTTTGAGCGTGCCGAAGGCGGGCTCGACCGATTGGGCGCGCTTGGCCATGAGGTCGGGGGCGGCCTTCAGGCGCTCGGCGACGCGGTCGAGGGCCGGCTCGTCAGTCAGGCGGAGGACGGTTCGTG
>SLRI01000571.1 GCA_007131045.1 Rhodospirillales bacterium | reverse complement strand
CTCGGCATCTTGAACGGGCTCGCCATTGCGAAATTCGACGCCCTCGATCAGCTGGCCCAGGCGGTTGGCGCCGTCGAGCTTGCGCCAGTGGCGCTCGGCCGACTTGGCGAGCTCGAAGACCATGGCGAGCGCCGTCTCGCGTGACAAGCAGCCCTTGGTTTTGTCGGTCCGCAGCCGGATTACGCAACCTGCTGTCTGTAAATCCGGCTTGGCGGGTTTCATCCATCCCGGTTGGTCATGGTGATGTAGGCTCGGTCGGTGGCGATCCATTCTTCGTCGATTTCGACGAGGATGGCGGTTGCGAGGCGCTGGAGGGCGGCCTCGTTGGGGAAGACGCGGATCTTTCGGGTGCGCCGTTCGAGTTCCTGTTGGATGGCGCGCTCGATGGGGTTTGCGGTGCGCATGCGCCGCCAGTGGGTTTCGGGCAGCGAGAACACGGCGAGGCCTTCGAGGACGTTGCGTTCGAGCCACGTGGCGAGCTTCGGCGCGCTGTGGGCGTATCCCTCGGCGATGCGGGCGAGCTCGGCCTCGGCTGCCACCCCACGCGATCACGATCGCGTGGGGACCCCGGCGCTGGCGCGGTCTGCGGCGTTCCAGACGTTGCGCAGCTGGCGGCCGATGGCCTTTCGGGTGCCGGCGGTGGGGGCGTGGTGGATGGCGTTGCGAGCGAGGTGGAACTGGCAGCGCTGCCAGATCGCGCCAGGGAAAACGGCCTTGCGAGCAGCGACGAGGCCGGCGTGGTCGTCGCTGGTGATGAAGCGCACGCCGCGTAGCCCGCGAGCCACGAGGCTGTCGAGGAAGCTGCGCCAGTGGACCTCCGCCTCGGAGAGGGCGACAGAGAGGCCGAGCACGCTGCGCTTGCCGTCATCGTCGACGCCGATCGCCGACAGGATGGCGGCATCGCGTACCCACCCGCTGCCGATCCGGGCCGTCGATGCGGACCTTCTCGTAGCGGGCCCCGAGAGCAGGCAGGGGGAGGAACAGGTAGGGGAAGGCGCCGAGCGAGCGGGCGCGCCAGGCTTCCAGCTCTGCGTCCAGAAGGGCCGCGGCGCGGCTGACCTGGCTGGATGAGAGGCTATCGAGCCCGAATTCGGCCATGACCTTCTCGACGTCCCGTGTCGACACGCCCTGCCTGGTAATCTGGGGATGTACATCCGGGCGATGGCGAGCATCACCGCGCGCGAGGAGCGCCGCCCGCGTTCGAGCGCCTGAGGATAGAACGGCGCATCGCCGCCGCGGCTCTTGGGGACCTCGACGGTCAGGGTGCCTGCCGGGGTATCGATCTTCTTGGCCTTGTAGCCGTTGGCATAGCCGCTGCGCTCGGGCGAGCGCTCGTAGGCCTGCGCGCCGACATGGCGCTCGCGCTCGAGGCGCATGGCGAGGTTCAGCAGCGCGGTGAACGCCGCGGCCATGCCTTCGGGGCCGGTTTCGATCAGCTGTTCCATCAGATCGTCGATGACCTTATCGTCCCTGGTCTGCATCCGGTTCTCCTTGGCGAAGGACAGAACCGGAATGGAGCCTCAGCGCGGTTGGGGCCATGGCCCCAACCGCGCTGAGTGGACCGCTCAGCCGAATTCCAGACCTCAGGATGCACTACCCGCAGCCGCACCGTGGCGAAGGTGCTCTCGATCGGGTTCGAGGTGCGCACGTGCTTCCATCAAAGGACAGGAGGCCTTTGATCCGATCCATGAAATGGGCGCAGCCAGGAGGCTGCGAAGGGGGCTCGGCCGGGAAGTCGTAGAAGGCGAGCAGGGCGGCGCGGTCCTTGACCAGGCACTCCGCCGCCTTGTCGTGCTCGGTGCCGTATTTCGCGATGAAGCGATCGAGGGCCTGTTCGGCGGATTCCCGGTCTTCGGCCTGGTAGATCGCGTGCAGGTCCTTCTTCGCCTTGCCTTGTGCCGACGACGGCAACTTGTCGAGGACGTTGGCGGTCTTGTGCACCCATGATTGGCCAGGAGGCCTTTCATCCGATCCCTGGAAGGGACGCGGCCAGCAGGCCGCGGAGGGCAGCGCTGCTGCCGGGTTTTGGGCCAGATTTCGTGCAGCGCCTTCCAGAACCCCAGACCGCCGTCGCCAGTGGCGAGCTCGGGGTCGATCTTCAGGCCGTTCTCGTCGCGCAGCCGCAGGAGGAGCTCACGCCCACTCTGCGCACTCTCGCGAAAGCCGTCCTCGATCGCCAGCAGCTCCTTGTTGCCGTCGGCATCGGCGCCGATGCCGACCAGCAGGCACTGGCGGTCGTGGTCGAGGCGTGGCGTGAAATAGACGCCGTCGGCGCAGATGTAGACGTAGCGCCGGCCCGAGAGGTCGCGACGCTGCCAGCGTTCGTGCTCGGCCTGCCAGGCCGCCACCAGCCGGCGCACGGTCGAGGCCGAGAGACCAGGCGCATCGGGGCCGAAAAGCGCGGTCAGCGCCTCGTCGAACTGGCCGGTCGAGACGCCCTTCAGGTAGAGCCATGAAAGGCCAGGAGGCCTTTCATCCGATTCCCGAAGGGAACGCGGCCAGCAGGCCGCGGAGGGGGCAGCAACTCCTCGACGTTTTTCGTCCGCCGCAGGAACGG
>SLRI01000467.1 GCA_007131045.1 Rhodospirillales bacterium | reverse complement strand
CTACCTCCAGTTCGCGGTCACCATCTCGGTGGCGGTCACCCTCTCCTCGCTCATCGCCCTGACCCTCAGCCCGGCACTCTGCGGCCTGCTCTTGCGCCCGTCGCGGGCACCACGCGGCCCGCTGCGCTGGTTCTCGAACTTCCTCGACACGACCCGCAACGGCTACGGCCGCATCGTCGCCATGCTCGGCCGCCGCTCGATCATCGCCGTCTTGATCATCGCCGTCACCGGGGCCGGGGCCGGCTGGCTGTTTCGCACCGTGCCGACCGGCTTCATCCCGTTCGAGGATACCGGCTACTTCTTCATCGACGTGGCCCTGCCCGACGCGGCGTCGATCGGCCGAACAGCCGCGGTGCTCGATCAGGTGCAGGAGATGCTGGAGGCCGACCCGGACGTCGCCCACGCGCTCACCGTCGCCGGCTTCAGCCTCCTGGCCGGCGGCCGCTCCTCCGGCGGCATGGCGATCGGCATCCTCGAGCACTGGGACGACCGCCCGGGCCGCGACCGCACCGTGGGCGCCGTCATCCGCCGCCTGCAGCCACAGTTCCTGGCCATCCCGCAAGCCACCGTCATGGCCTTCCCGGCGCCGCCGATCCAGGGCCTGGGCACGGCGGGCGGCATCGAGATGGAGCTCTTGGACCTCGGCGGAAGGCCGCCCGACGAGCTCGCCCAGGCGCTGCAGGGCTTCCTCACCAACGCCAACCAGCGCCCCGAAATCGCCCGCGCCTTTTCCACCTTCAGCGCCCGGACCCCACAGCTGTTCCTCGACATCGACCGCGAGAAGGCGGAAACGCTGGGCGTGCGCCTCTCCGACCTCTTCACCACGCTGCAGGCCAACCTGGGTGCGCTCTACGTCAACGACTTCAACCTCTTCGGCCGCACCTACAGCGTCTTCCTCCAGGCCGACGCACCCTTCCGCATGGAGCCCGCCGACATCAACCAGCTCCATGTCCGAAACACCGCGGGCGAGATGGTGCCGATGCAATCGCTGGTCACCGTCAGCCCCGTCCTCGGCCCGGACAGCACCCGCCGCTTCAACATGTTCCGGTCCGCCAGCGTCAACGTCACGCCGGTGGGCTCGACCGGCGACGGCATCACCACGCTCCGCGAGCTCGAGGCCACAAGCCTGCCACCCGGCTTCGCCATCGAATGGTCCGGCACCACCTTCCAGGAGGTCCAGGCCGGCGGCGAGGCGGCGATCGTCCTGCTCCTGGCATTGGTCTTCGTCTACCTCTTCCTGACAGCCCAGTACGAGAGCTGGTCGATCCCGCTCTCGGTCATCCTCTCCGTCGTCATCGCCGGTGCGGGCGGCCTGCTGCTGACCTGGCTCATGGGCCTCGACAACAACGTCTACACCCAAATCGGCCTGGTCATGCTGATCGGCCTCGCCAGCAAGAACGCCATCCTCATCGTCGAATTCGCCAAGCAACTGCGCGAGGAAGGCAAGCCGATCCAGGAAGCCGCCAGCACCGCCGCCCGCATCCGCTTTCGCGCCGTCCTGATGACCGCCTTCAGCTTCATCCTCGGCATCATGCCCCTGGTGCTGGCCACCGGCGCCGGCGCCGCCAGCCAAGTCTCCCTCGGCATCGTCGTCCTCGGCGGCATGCTGGCTGCCACCATCATCGGCATCTGCATCGTCCCCCCCCTCTACGTCGCCGTCCAAACCACCCGCGAACGCATCAGAGGCGCGCCGGTGACGACAGCCGAGAAGCCGGCGGAGTAGGGAAGAGAAGAGTCGGGGAGGCTAGCCTCCCCGCGCCCCACCGCTACTTCGGCAAGCGATCGGGGAGCGGCTTCACGCGGCCCTGTCGAGCTGCATCTTGCAGGGGTTATCGCGAAATAATAACTCGTTCGATGTGACGGCTCGCGACCCGTCCCTCGATCTGCTGCTCGACCTCGATGGGCAGGTGCTCGTCGTTGATCCCGAGGGCGGTCATTGGGTGCGGTTCGTGGTGACACGGGTGGCGGCGTCGACGGAGAAGCCGCACGGGCTCGACTACGCGCTGACGTGCACGGGCCCAACGGCGAACGGCTGGTGGGCTTCGACAACGCCCATCCCGTCGGCAAGCGAAAGCGCGGTGGGCCGCTCGACCATCACCACCGACTGCGCACGATCCGGCCTTATGATTACCGGGATGCGGCGACGCTGCTCGGCGATTTTTGGGTGATGGTCGATGCGGTCTTGCGCGAAAGAGGAGTGATCTAATGACGACGCTCAAGGTGGGGATCGCCAGCTACGACGAGATGAAGGCCCGCACCATGGCCATCGCCAGCGGCGAGCGGCGCGTTGCCGAAGACGAGCCGAGGGTCTGGTTCACCTCGACCGAATCCTTCGCAAAAGTGCTTTCCGCAGGCAATCGCGAGCTCCTGCAAATCATCAGGACAGCGGCGCCGGACTCGCTCGACGAACTGGCGCGGCTGACCGGCCGGGCCAAGTCCAACCTCTCACGAACACTGAAGACAATGGCCGCCTACGGACTCGTCCACCTCGAACGCGGAGCCCGAGGCCGCATCACACCGAGAGTGACGCATGATCGCGTCGAGCTCGACCTGCCGCTCACCTGAT
>SLRI01000512.1 GCA_007131045.1 Rhodospirillales bacterium | reverse complement strand
TCACCGACCACGATCAGGCCCACGAGCCCGAGCGAGTAGGTGCCGCCGCATTTGTGCCCGTAGACGCCGGGCTCGGTGAAGGTGATCTCCACGGTCTCGCCGACCTGGCCCCACCAGCCCGACACCCCCGGCGGGTGCATCCCGGCGATCAGGCGGCTGGCGAAAACCTTGCCTTCCATCTCGATCCGCACCGCGTCACCGGGCTCGATGAATGCGATGGGAGGATCGAAGCGGGGCAGGCCGCTCTCCGGGTCGGTGACGACGGCGATCGAATGGACGGTGGCGGCGTTGGGGCCGATCGACGGCCAGCTGGTGGCGAGCACCACGAAAAGCACCGCGAGTAGGCGTGTCATGCTCGAGAAGTTTCCGGCGGACAGGTGACGATGGCTGTCAACATGCGCCGATCGACGGCTGGCGCCATGCACGGCTGATCACGACCGCGTGCGCGGTCGCCTTGGTGTAGCTCTCGCTACGAGATGGCGCGTGCGGGATGCGATCCGGCACCCCGCACACAGGGAGCGTCAGAGCGAGCCCATCAGGGCCGCGACGTCGTTCATCCGGCAGGAGAAGCCCCACTCGTTGTCGTACCAAGTGGCGATGCGGACGAGCTGGCCGTCGATCACCTTGGTCGACAAGAGGTCGACCGTGGAGCTCGCCGGCTGGTGGTTGAAGTCGATCGAGACGAGCGGCTCGTCGCACACCGCGAGGACGCCGGCGAGCGGGCCGTTGGCGGCATCGGCCAAGGCTTCGTTGACCTCCTTGACGCTGGTGCTGCGGCCGGCGACGAAGGTGAGGTCGACCATGCTGACGTTCTGGGTCGGCACCCGGATCGCCACCCCGTCGAGCTTGCCCGCGAGGTCGGGCAGGACCAGGCCCACGGCCTTGGCGGCCCCGGTCGAGGTCGGGATCATCGAGGCGGTGGCCGCACGGGCGCGCCTGAGGTCCTTGTGGAAGACGTCGAGCAGGCTCTGGTCGTTGGTGAAGGCGTGGATGGTGGTCATGTGGCCGCGGACGATGCCGAAGCTCTCGTGCAGCACCTTGGCGACGGGGGCGAGGCAGTTGGTGGTGCAGGAGGCGTTCGAGACCACCTCGTGCTCGGCCTTCAGGTCCTTGTGGTTGACGCCGAAGACGACGGTGAGGTCGGCATTGTCACCCGGGGCCGAGATGAGCACCTTCTTCGCCCCGGCACCGAGATGCGCTGCTGCCTTGTCGCGGGCGGTGAAGATGCCGGTGCATTCCATGACGATGTCGACGCCGAGGTCACCCCAGGGCAGCTTGCCGATGTCACGCTCGGCGGTCACCTTGATCGGGCCGGTGCCGACGTCGAGCGTGTCGCCTTCCATGGTGACCTCGCCCGGATAGCGGCCGTGGACGCTGTCGTAGCGCAGAAGATGCGCGTTGGTGGCGGGCGGGGCCAAGTCGTTGATGCCGACCACCTGGACGTCGGTGCGGTCGTTCTCGGCGATCGCACGCAGAATGTTGCGGCCGATCCGGCCGAAGCCGTTGATGGCGACTTTCACGGTCATGATCGTCTCTCCCTAGGCAGTTGCAGGCGGCGCGGTCGGGTTGCGCCGGGTTTGGCTCGAACGAGGCGGCTCAAACGAGGCTGCGGACCCGCTCGGCGACGGCCTCGGCGGTGATGCCGAAATGGGCGTAGAGCTTCTCGTGAGGCGCACTCGCCCCGAAGCTCGTCATGCCCACCACGTCGGCCTCGCTCGCCACGTAGCGGGTCCAGCCGAACGGCGAGGCGGCCTCGACCGCGACCCGAGGGGCGTTGCCGAGCACCGAGGCCCGGTAGCCCGGCCCCTGCCGCTCGAACAGCTCCATGCAGGGCACGGAGACGACGGCTGTCGGCAGGCCCTCGGCATCGAGCGCCGCCTTGGCCTCGATCGCAATTTCGACCTCCGAGCCGGTGGCGAGAATGGTCGCCGCCCGGTCGCTTTCGGCTTCGGCCAGGACGTAGGCGCCGCGGGTCGAGAGGTTGTCGGCCGTCTCCTCGGTCCGCAAGAGCTCGAGATTCTGCCGGGTCAACGCCAAGATCGAAGGGCCGGTTCCATGCTCGAGCGCGGCCTGCCAGCATTCCAGCGTCTCGACCGCGTCGCAGGGGCGAAAGACCAGGCAGTTGGGGATGGCGCGGAGTGCCGCCAGGTGCTCGATCGGCTGGTGCGTCGGGCCGTCCTCGCCGAGGCCGATCGAATCGTGGGTGGCGACCACGATCACCCGTTGCCGCATCAGTGCGGCGAGGCGGATGGCGGGCCTGGCGTAGTCGGTGAAGATCAGGAAGGTGCCGCCATAGGGGATGATGCCGCGATGCAGCGCCATGCCGTTCATCGCCGCCACCATGGCGTGCTCGCGAATGCCGTAGTGGATGTGGCGGCCCAAGAAATCGCCGGGCTGGAGGCGCGGCGTGCTCTTGGTGTCGGTGTTGTTGGAGCCGGTGAGGTCGGCCGAGCCGCCGACCATCTCGGGGATGATCTCGGTCAAGAGGGTGAGCGCGTTCTGGCTGGCCTTCCTGGTCGCCACCTTGGGCTTTTCCGCCACCAGCTGCCGCTTCATGGCGGCGACCGC
>SLRI01000170.1 GCA_007131045.1 Rhodospirillales bacterium | reverse complement strand
TGTCGTCAGGATCATGAGGATGAAGTGATGCGATCATCTGAAGTCGAAACGCGGGTCGGCATCGGTTGTCGCCGCGCTGGTGCTGGGGTGGTGGCGGGCTCGACGTGGCGCCGAGCGAGCTGCAGATGGCCGGCCGGCAGGGCACTCGGGCGGGGATGGCCGGATGAGTAGCGCCGATAGCCTGCGCGGGCGGCGGATCGTGATCACCGGTGGCACCGCCGGTGTCGGCCGGGCCACGACGCTGCGGCTCGCCGCCGCCGGGGCGAAGGTGGCCGTTCTGGCCCGTGACCAGACGGCACTCGACGGGGTGGTCGAGGAGGCGGCGGCCGAGGGCGGCGAGGTCGTCGCGATCGGCTGCGACGTCGCGGACAGCGCGGCCGTCTTCAGCGCTGCGGATCGAGCGGCCGAGGTCTTCGGTGGCATCGACGTCTGGATCAACAACGCGATGACGACGGTCTTGGCCCGCGTCGACGAGATCACGCCCGAGGAGTTCGAGCGGGTCACCGCGGTCTGCTATCTGGGTCTCGTGCACGGCACCATGGCGGCGCTGCGTCACATGAAGCCCAAGAACAGCGGCGTAATCGTGCAGATCGGCTCCGCCCTCGCCTATCGCGGGATCCCGTTGCAGGCGGCCTATTGCGGCGCCAAGCACGCGGTCCGCGGCTTCACCGACGGGCTGCGCGCCGAGCTGCTCCACGAGGGCAGCGGGATCGCGCTGACGGCTGTTCATCTGCCGGGGATCAACACGCCGCAATTCGAGTGGGCACGCTCGCGCTACAGCCGTCGGCAGCGGCCGGCCGGCAATGTCTATCAACCCGAAGCGGCAGCCAGGGCGGTCGAGCACGCCATCGTCCGGCCGTCGCGCGAGTATTGGCTGAGCGGTCAGACGGCGGTCATGATCATCGGCAACATGGTGGCACCGTCGCTCGCCGACCGCCATCTGGCGCGAACGGCGATCGAAGGGCAGTTCACGTCGGAGCAGGCGGCACCGGGGCGGGAGGACAATTTGTTCACGCCGGTCAGCGGCCGTGGCCTGCACCGCAGTCGAGGCGCGTTCTCGGCCGAAGCACGCCCCAAGGCGCTCAATTTGCCTGCCGAGCCGACGGTTATCGGCGTGGCCGCGGTAGTGCTCCTGGCGGCCGCCGGGCTCGGCTTCGCCCTCGGCTGGGCGCTCGGCTGAACCGCGCGCGACGCCCGTCGCCACGGCTGCCCTGCGGCAACGCGGGCGGCGGCTCGGCCGCATGACCTTGAAGACAAGAGAGTCGCTGGGACCTTCTTGCCTTTCTTACTCTTTGCCGTCGTCGTCGCGGGGTTGTCGGGTGGCCAGGGCCAGGGCTTGGACCAGGGTGGTGAGGCCGGCGAGCGGGCGGGTCGGTTCCCGGTTCGGGTGGGGGAGGTCGAGCAGGGTGGTGGCGGCGGCGGCGAGGGGGGCGAGGCTGCTGTCGGTAATCGCCAGGACCTTGCCGCCGCGCGCCTTGTGGGCGTTTGCGGCCTGGACCACGGAGGGCTGGTAGGGCGCGAGGCTGATCGCCACCAGGAGGGCTTCCGGCTCGGCCAGGGTGGCGGCCGGCAGGGCGTAGCCGCCGGTATTGTCGAGCAGGTGGCAGCGCCGGCCGCTGCGCAGCAGCAGCCAGGCGAAGAGGGCGGCCATCGGATAGGCCTGGTGCTGGGCGGTGAGATAGATCGTGGGGGCCTCGTCGAGGAGGTCGACGGCTCGGGCGAAAGCCCGGTGATCGAAGGCCGCCCGCAGCTGTTCGAGCTCCTCGATGGCCAGGCCGAGAGCGGCGTCGAGGCCGTCGCCCTCGAACGCGGGCGGGCCGTCGCCTCCGCCCTGCTCGACCGCAGCCCGGCCGCCGCGCTTGAACAGGAGGTCGGCCTTGAAGTGCTGCTTCATCTGGCGAAAGGACGGGTAGCCCAGGGCGTGGGCGAAGCGGACCAGGGCCGAGGGCTGGACGTCGAGGCGGCGGGCGAGCTGTGCCGCGGTCTCGACCGCCACCGTCTCCGGCTCGGCCAGGGCGAAGGTGGCGATCGCCTGCTGCTGCTGGCTGAGCACGGGGTAGCGCTCCACGATGCGGCCGCGCAGCTCCTGAAAGCTCGCCGGATCGACCGGCTCGTCACGTGTCCGCCCCGACATCGCTGGACCTCCGCCCTGATTCAAAAATTCTGTCTATTGACCTTGTCGCAATTTTCCTTCTGAGTAGCGGCGCGCTGCCGGCTTGATAAGAGGGCATGTGGCAGGGGGGCAGAAGAGCGTTGGCACCGGCGAGGTGTCGGTCCTGCCGTCGACTGTGCACGACCCTGCCTGTTCTCGCCGGGGTACCAACACACGATCAGGGAGCGAGCCACATGCCGAAAGCGTCCACGCTGACGCGGCGCCTCTTGGGCGCCACACTTCTTGCCGGGATGGCCACGGGCGCCATGCTGAGCGGTCCTGCGCTGGCCCAGGACCGCAACCTCAAGGTCTGGTTCGGCCGCCAGGACTTCATTCCGGAAGACCAGTTCGCGCAGTTCAAGGAGGACTATCCCGACATCGCCGTCGAGTTCGAGGTGATCCGGCTCGAGGACGTCA
>SLRI01000191.1 GCA_007131045.1 Rhodospirillales bacterium | reverse complement strand
GTGCAACTCGCCGATCTCCGCTTCGCCGAGGCGGGCCTCCTCGAGCAGTCGATCGGGCTCGATCTGCGCTTCACCAACCCGAATCCCGGGCCGATCCGGGCCCAAGGCCTGCGCTTCGCCATGGAGGTGAACGGCCGCGCCTTCGGCACCGGGGTCAGCGATGCCGCTTTCGAGATCCCGCGGCTCGGCGAGACGGTGGTGCCGGTCACGATCCGGGTGCAGACGGGCGAGCTGATCAACCGGCTGCTCGCCTTGGAGGCCGGTGCGCTCGACTACAAGATCACGGGCGATCTCTTCCAGTCCACGGGCCTCGCCTCGCGCCCCCTCGCCTTCAGCGCCGATTCGTCCATCGTCATCCCAGACCTGCCGGGCGCTCTCGGCAGGTTGCAGGATCCCTAGAGCCGAAGTGCCAGGATGACCGAGACGGTAACCAGGCAGGCGGCGGTCGAGAGCACGATGGCCGTCGCCGCCTCGGCCTCGCCGGTGCGGTAGCGGACGGCGAAGAGATAGGCGTTCACGCCCGTGGGCATGGCGGCGAGCAGGATGGCGGTATCCGACCAGGGGCTCGCGATCTCGAACACGTAATCGACCAGGAGCCAGACGACCAGCGGCTGCAGCACCGTCTTGAGGAAGACGAGACCGAGGGCGAGGCCCAGGGCCCCGCGAATCCGGTAGCCGGCGAGCGAGGCCCCCATGGCGAAGAGTGCAGCCGGCAACGCCGCCTGGCCGAGCAGGGCCGTGCTGGCGGCCACCGGTCCCGGCAGCGCCAAGCCGCTGACGCCCACGGCGAGGCCGGCGAGCAGGCCGATCAGGATCGGATTGGCGGCGAGCCCCTTGAGGGTCTGGAGCAGCCGGCCGCCCGGCGGTGCAGCACCACTGCCGCGCTCGAGCAGGATGGTGACCAGGGTCATCATGATCGGGCCGTGCACGCTCACCAGGGCAAAGAGCGGCAAGGTCGCGGCCTCGCCGAGCGCGGTGAGGACGAGCGGGATGCCGAGCAGGATCACATTGCCGTAGCAGGCCGAGAAGCCGGCAACGACCGCCACCTGGCCACCCGCCCGGCCGGGTCTTTGGGCGAGCAACGCGCCACCGCCGGCAGCGACCGCGACCGCAATGAAGTAGGCCAGGAGATAGCGCCCATCGAACTCGGCGGGGCGCCCCTGGGCCGCGAGGCTGGAGAATAACATCACCGGCAGGGCGAACTGGAAGACGAAGCGGCTCAATGCCCGGGTCGCGGTCTCGTCGAACACCCCGGCGCGTGCTGCGGCATAGCCGACGCCGATCAGGGCGAAAACGGGCAGGACGATATCGACGAAGGCGCTCAAGCGACCGGCTCTCCCGGCAGCGCCGCTGTGCGGCGAAATCGTTCGGCCCTTAACCCTTTGTTAGGAGAACGGGGTGCATGATCCACGGGTCGCCGCTTCGGCGGGCGACATCTCGATCCCAGAGCGGAGAATGGCCCGTGCAGAGACATGCTCACCCCGCCGGACTGGTCATGGTGGCACCACCATGCGTGGATGCCACGCGCGACCAGGACGAGCGCTGGCCGGCACCCGTGGCGACGCTCTTCATCGTCAGCACCTCGCTCGCCTTGTGGGGAGGCATCTTCTGGGTCGCCCGGCTGTTGTTCGGCTAGTCGGTAGCAACCGCAGGTCGAGCCGCGCTTACAGGCGTACAGCGGATACCGTCCCCGACGCTGCGCCTATCGGCCGGCTGAAGGTGATCGCGCAACGGCCGCTAGGACCGCTGCCGGGCCGAATCGAGCGCCTCGCGGAAGCGGGTGGGATCTACATTGCCGCCGGAAAGCACGACGAGCACGGTCTTGCCGCGGCAGTCGAGGGCACCGGAGAGCGCCGCGGCCAGGGCCACGGCACCGCCCGGCTCGACCACGACCTTGAGCTCGAGGAAGGCCCTGCGCATGGCGTCGAGCACCGCGGCATCGTCCACCACGAGCCCGCCCGCGAGCAGCCGGCGGTTGACCGCGAGGGTCAGCTCGCCCGGCATGGGGGCGAGGAGCGCGTCGCAGATCGAGACGGCGCCCGGCACGTTCCCCTCGCGGACACCGGAGAGGAGCGAGCGGGCCGTGTCGTCGAAGCCCAGGGGCTCGGCGCTGAAGACGGCGATCTCGGAAAAGGCGTGGCAGAGCGCCGTCGCAGTCCCGGCGATCAGCCCGCCACCGCCGCAGCAGACGATGGCCGCATCCGGCACGATGCCCATGGCCCTGACGTCCTCCGCCATCTCGAGGCCGACCGTACCCTGCCCGGCGATGATTCGTGGATCGTCATAAGGCTTGACCAGATGTGCCCCGGTTCGGGCGGCGATCTCGGCGCCGATCGCCTCGCGATCCTCGCTATGGCGATCGTAGAGGACGAGCGTAGCACCCAGTCGCTCGGTATTGGCCTGTTTGATCGCGGGCGCATCGCTCGGCATGATGATCGTGGCTTCGCGCCCCGCGAGACGTGCCGCCAGCGCCACGCCCTGGGCATGATTGCCCGAGGAGTAGGCGACCACCGGGCCGGGCGGCAATTGGGCGATGGTGTTGCAGGCACCGCGGAACTTGAACGAGCCGGTGCGCTGCAGCGGCTCGGCCTTGATCAGCAGCCGCCCGCCGACCGCCGCATCGAGCGCCTCGCTCGACAACAGCGGCGTCCGCCAGGCCACCCCGGCGAGCCGTACCGCCGCGGCCTCGATGTCAGCGATCGTGACGATCGGCGCCTCGCCGGACGATCCGCCGGGCGGTGCTGGTTGCTGTGCCGGGCGCGGAGCCGGGCTGTCGGTGACGGCAGCGTTCATTCGAAGTTTCCATGAAACAGCTCGGGCAGTGGTGCGAGATCGGCGAGCACGTGCGCCGGCCGCCCCGGCAGGCGCTCGGCTGCCGCCTGCTGCCGGTTCAGGTGAACGACCGTGCAGCCGAAGCTCGCCGCCCCGTGCACGTCCCAGCCATTGGCCGAGATGAAGAGAATCCGGCGGGCCGGCACGCCGAAGCGGCGGGTGGCGAGCGCGTAGACCTCCGGCACCGGCTTGAACACGCCGAGTTCCTCGACCGAGATGACCGCATCGAGCAGCGCTGCGATGCCGGCGTTGGCGAGGCCCCGGGCCAGCATCTCGGGCGTCCCGTTGGAGAGCACGGCAAGCGGCACACCGGCGGCCCGCAGCCGGCGCAGCGCTTCCGGCACCTCCGGATAGGGGCTGAGCGACCGATAGGCATCGAGCAGTGCGGTCCTCAGCGCCGCATCACCGTCGAGCCCGTAGGCCGCCAGAGCGTGGTCGAGAGCGTCGGCGGTGACCGTGGCGAAATCGGCGTGGCAGCGCATGCTGTTGCGCAGCCAAGTATAGGCCAGCTGCTTGTCCCGCCAGAGGGCAGAAAGCGAGTCGAAGCGGTCGGGCGCCGCCGTCCGGTTGCTGCTCGCCGCCACCCTTGCCACGGCCGAGTGCACGTCGAGCAGGGTTCCGTAGGCATCGAAGCAGACGGCCGCGATCGGCAGCGGGGCCGGGGCACCGGGCAGCAACAGGTCGACCATCAGCACGCTGTCGCACCGGCCAAGGCCGCCGTCAAGTCGGGCCGGGTCGAGGGCCGGAAGGACAGTACGAGAAAATCGGGGAATCTGCGCCGACTGAAATCGGCTCGACCGCCGCCACCCGCGGCTTCGCGGCGGACGGCAGGGCGAGTTGGTGGCCCACGCAGAGGCGAGGCCGAGCGGCTGGAACCGAGGGCGATCATCGTGGTGGCGCTGAGGGCGGTGCTCAGCGAGCCGGCCACCCGTGCCGACCGTGCGGCTGCTCCACAACCACGACGACAGGCTGTGCGGATGGGGCTCGCCGTGGGTAGAGCGGCGACGCCGTGCCGGCGGTCGAAGGCGACCGGAAGCCGATCCTCGACTCGATGCTCGGCGAAGTCCACTGGCGGCGCGACGAACCGGCGCTGAAGATCGATCGGCCGCCTCGCGCGGCTCAGCTCTTCGCCCAGTCGGTTTTACTGCAGTGGGGGGCGGCCACGAGAGCCTCGATCCGCGCGACCACGGCGTCGAGCTCGTCGGTGGCGGCACCCGTGGGCTGCGGGGGGCGGCTGGTGTCGCGGGCGGCGATGCCGCGGGCCACCAGCATGTCCTGGAACGCCTCGAAATCGCGGATCTGCATCGGCAGGCCGAGCCGGGCCAGGGCATTGGCGAGGCCGCCGAGGCGGCCGGCGGAGAAGCGCCGGAGCCAGCGCCGGCGCAGCCGGTCGAGCCCGCCCCAGACGCCGGTGCCGAGCGGGATGATGCCGAGCGGCAGGCCCTGGCGGGCGACCTCGGTCTGCATCGAGATGCTGTCGCCGGAGACCAGGGCAGCATCGGCGAGACCGAGCAGCGCGGCATAAGGATTGCCGGCCGCGGCGTCGCCCCAGGCGAACAGGCAAGCGCCCGCCGGCAGCCGCGCCCGCAGGGCCTCGACGACGGCCGCCGGGGTGCGGCGGCTGGTGACGACAAAGGCGGTTCCGCCCTGCCCTTCGCCGATGTCGGTGGCGGCCTCGAGCACCCGGGCCACCAGCCGCTCGTCGAAGCGGAACGGCCCGGTCGGGCCGCCGAGCAGCACGGCGACCCAGGGCCGCGGCAGGCCCTCGAAGCCGGGCGCCCATTGCCCCGCCTCCGCGGCGATTCGCGCGGGCTCGACGCGCATCAACGGCAGGCCGATGTTCATCACCTTGGGCAGCCGCGGCAAATACTGCTCGGCACTGGCGATCACCAGATCGTAGGGCCCGATTCCGCCCGAGGGCTTGCCGACGAGGACGATCCGCGTCCGGCCGCGGTTCTGCTCCCTGATCCAGAGCGCTGCCGAGGAGGGCCGCCGTCCGATGGTGAGCACGAGGTCGGGCCAGGGCGGCGCCAGCTCATCGGAGCGCTCGGCATCGAAGATCTCCAGGGTCGGCCGCACCCGGGGCTTGGCGAACGCCCATTCCGGCTTGGGGATGACGTTCTTGCGCGCGACCGGCCAGGGCAGCCGCTCGGTGATGATCTCCACCTGGCGGTTGTCGCCGGGCTTGTCGCCGAGAACGAGCCAGGTGGCAGGCGGGCTGTTCACGAAGCGGCGGCGGTCCGCGACGGTGCCGCTGCGCTGGCGCCCGCGCCGTAGCCCAGTGCCGGGTCGAGGTGCTCGGCGACCAGGGCCTCGAGCTCGGCTGCCTGCTCGGCGGTGAAGTCCTCGCGGTAGCCGCCGACCTTTGCCCGGCGCACCTTGCTGCTCTCGGCGTCGCCCCGAATGCCGGGCCGCAGTCCCTTCTGCTTGAAGAAATTGCCGGATTCGAGCGACTTCAGATGATCGAAGCTGCCGAAGCGGACGGCTTCTTCGATCTCCTCGGGGGTAAAGGTCTCGCCCATCAGCGCACCGATCCGGGCGAGCTCGCGGGCCGGATCGGCGCGCAGCGCCTCGTAGGGCACGGTGATCGCGTTCGGCAGCCGGGCGACGCGGGCGTGAAAGCAGTTCAAGAAGTCGATGATGTTGAGCAGGCCGAAACCGCTGTGCCGGACGAAATTCCAGCGGTCGATCGAGGCCCGGTCAATGGGCTGGTCGAGCTCGGCGTTGATCAGCTCGAACTTCGCCCGCGACTGGCGCTTGGTGACCTGGAGGTACCATGAGGTCGCAATGTCGATCGGGTGGCGCGGCAGGAAGACGATCGGCTTCTCACGGATCGGGTTCGGTGCCGCGTCGACCGCGAGCTTTGCCCCCACTGCACTCTCGTAGCTGTACCAGCCGTTGGTCGCCGAGATCCGCGGGATCGCCGGCACCCGGCGGTGCAGCTCGTCCGAGGTGACGACCAGATGCGCCGGCAGGTCGTGGCGGAACTGGTAGAGACGGGAGAGCAGCACCCTGAGCCAAGTGTTGCCGCTCTTCGGGTGGCCGATGATCAAGAGGCCGGTGGCTCGGGCCTTCTCGAGCTCGAGCCGGCCCAGAAGCTCGCGACGCGTCGAGAGCCGCCAGCTTCGTGGCAAGAGTTCGCTCGCCCCCAGGACCAGGGCTTTCTTGACGTTGTCACTCAACATGGGCGCGCTCGGTCCAGCTGGTCTCGAAGGGTGGTCGGGGCTGCCCCGGCTGGACGGTCAGCGGGCATCGGCGGTCTCGGGTGTCGCGGCCGCCTGCCGGTCACTCAGGCGCAACGCCTTGACCAGCTTCTTGTCGAAGGCGCGCTTGCCGCAGACCCATTCCTCGGGGCGCTCGCGGATCCAGCGCTCCAGATGGGCGTTGAACGCAGTCATCATCGCCCGCGCGCGGGCCGCGTCGTCGACGAGGTCGGGCGGTGGGCGAAGCGGGCCAACGGCGCTGATCCTGAGGTGCGCCGGGCCCAGCCGCTCCACCCGCACCGCGACGAGATCGGCCCCGGTCTTGAGCGCCAAGCGGGCCGGCGAGAGGGTCGTCACTTTCGTACTGCCGAAGAACGGCAAGGGGTCGCCGTCGTCGATTCGATAGTCCGCGACGATGCCGATCGGCCGCCCGGAGCGCAGATGCTTGAGCAGCGTCTTGGCACTGCCGTCGCGCGGCAACAGGCGCGAGCCCATGCGCTCGCGATAGGCGCGCAGTCGATGGTCGGCGAAACCATTGCCGATCGGGGCGTAGACGACCGCGAGATCAACGCCCCAGAACCGGGGTGCCGCAGCCAGCACCTCCCAGTTGGCGAGATGGCCAGTGGCGAAGACCGTCAGCCGCTCACCATTGAAATTGGGCTCGAGATGCGGCGGGATCACCGTCTCGACGCGCATGCTGCCGCTCGCGCCGTCTCTGTCGAGGGTGCCGACATGCGGATACTCGCCGGCACTCGCTCCCATGTTGCGCCAGATCGCCTTGGCGATGCGCCACCGCTCGATCGTCGTCAGCTCGGGGAACGCGACGCGCAGGTTGCCGTCGATCTTATCCTGCTTGGGCGTCCAGGGTCCGATCGTGCCGACGACCGCGGCGCCGAAGCGCGAGGCGCGCTCGGGCGTCAGCCGAGCGCAGATCGCCCAAAAGACGACCAGTGCCGCGTCCTCGATCGCGGTCATCCGCCGCTTCCAGCGCGAGCGGTTCAGCCAGTGGCGCAAGCGCTTGTTGGTGATCAGGTGCGACAAGGCTGAGGGCCTTCGCTCTCGGGCCGCTCAGGCGGCGACCGCGGGTGTCGTGGCCGAGCGGGCCATGACCTCGAAGGCGTCGTGGCGCACATGGTTCTTCGCCATCTCGGTCTCGACCAGCGCCTTCTCGATGTGGCCGGCCTCGATCGCCTCGGCCAGGAGGCCGAAGAAGAACTGCTCCTGCTTCGGATCGGGGTGGCGCTTGTAGGTGCCGAGCCCGCCATAGCGGCCGAGCACCGCCTCGCGCGCCCGCCGAAACCAGCCCAACGGCGCGAAGCGGCGGGTCTTCGACGACGGCGTGAAGTCGACCGGCAGGCCGGTCTTCCAGGGCTGCGTCCAGCGCTTGGTGTTGTGCAGCAGCTTGGTCTCGGCCGTCAGGTGGTCGAAGTCGTTCCACTCGGCCTCGAGCTCGCCGATGCTGTCCTTTGGCTCGAGCTTGAGGCTGATCCACTCCATGTAGTCACGCTTCTGCTCGAACATCTCGTTGAACTGCTGCTCGACGTTCCAGTGGCCGAGCTTCGCGCAATCCATCAGCATGACGGAGGAGGCGTACTCCTTGTCGCCGCCGCGCTTTCTCGCCATCAGCGCCTTGCCGCCCATGTCGCGCGACAAGAGCTCCATGACGTCGCCGACGGCGAAGACGTCGGGATCGACCATCACCGCCCGGCCCCGGTAGCCCATCAGCTCCGGCGGGGTGAAACGCAATGGGGTGAACGACTGCAGGTCGTCGTAGAGCCATTCGCGCATCATGCCGTCGCGCAGATAACGCTGCCCTTCCTTGGCCTTCAGCCAGGGAAAGTCCTCGGTCGAGACGATCTTGACGTCGAACGCCTCGGGCGTCTTGCTGTTGCGCTTGAAGGAGTACTCGGAGACCAGGGCCCCGACCTGCTGCTTGGGGTTGGTATGGATGAAGACGGTGGGTTTCGGATCGCTCATCGGGTTTCTCCGCAGCCGGTTCGCAACGACGCTGGCCGGCGGCTTCTGGTGGGTCGTGGACGGCGCCGTGGCTCAGGCGGTGGCCTCGAGGGCCGCTGCCGCCTGCTGCCGTCCGTAGCCGAAGACGGGATCGAGCCGTTCGTCCACATAGGCCAGGATCGCTTCGGCCTCGGCCTTGCTGAAATAGTCGCGAAAGCCGCCGACCTTGCCGCGCCGGGTCTTGAAGCTCTCGGGATTGGTCGGGTCCTTGGCCTTCATCCGTCCACCGGTGAGCCAGGATTTGTTCTCGGTCTCGAGCTTGCGCATGTTCTCGAACGAGGCATAGGCGACAGCCCCTTCGACCGAGGCCGGGCTGCCCGGGGTGCCGAAAAAGCGCGTGATTTCGTCGAGTTTGCCCGCGGTGTCGGCCTTCAGGTCCTCGTAGCGGAGGATGGTGAACGCGCGCAGCCGCTCGCGCTCGCGCGCCCAGCCGTTCATGAAGTCGATGGTTTTCTCCAGCCCGGCCGGGTGATTTCGCGCGAATTCGAAGATCGAGACGTCATCTTCCGGATAGGCGTTGATCGCCTTCTTGCGGTCGCGCATTCGAAAGCGCCACTGATGGTATTGCGAGACGGCGACGTCCGCCGGATGCCGGGCCAGAAGAACCACCTTCTTCTCGTAGTAGTCGGCCTTGTTGTCGTAATTGCCGCTGTAGTCCTTGACGTAATTGTCGTGGGTGAAGAAAATCTTGGGGATCGCGCGGTTCAGGAAGTGAAAATTGTCGAAGCCGATCAACCGCTCCGGCAGGCCGTATTCGAGCTGATAGAAGCGGGAGACGAGGACGCGCAGCCACGTACGGCCGCTCTTGCCGAACGAGACCACGACCGAGTCCGCTGCCGCCAGCTTCTGGCATTGCTCACGACCGCGCAGCCAGCGCTCGAGGCCGATCTGCTTCTCCGCCGCCAGAAACGGCCTCGCGGGATAGAGGACGACCGCCCGGGTCAGCTTCTTGTTGACGCTCGAGAGCGCCGGCCGCAACGCGGCGAGGTAGGTCGACATGGGCAACGGCGATCATCCGCATCCGGGACAGGCAAAGGCGCAAATGTCGGGCGACGGCCACCAGCCAGGGGCCGAGCGCGGGAGACGTCCAGACACCGCTTATGTAAACAGATCCGGGCTCCGGCTCAAGCGAACGCGGCGTCGCGGCTCTTCGTCGTGCCGGGCGTTGTCTCCCGCCCGCCACAATCCAACCCTGTTCGACAGGGCGGTCGCCCCGAGCGGCGGCCAGAGGGAACCTTCGACAGCGCTCGTAACGAATCATTAACGCGTGCTGTCCTACCATCCTTCACATGTTCCGGGGACACCGTCCGCCGGCTCCGCCAGCCCCTTGCCCCATTACCCCTCGTTGAGATCCGCCCGCGATGCCGATCCGAACACCGCCCGACCGCCCTGCCGCCGCCGCGAGCCCTGTGGCACCCGCCGACGAATCGGTGCAGGTGGTCGTTCAACCCGATCCGCCGAATGATCCACCGACCGGTACGTCTACGCTCGCCGGCTGGGCGCCGCCGATCGACGGGCACGGGCTGTACAAGTCCTTGATGCTGCGCCTGCCGCGGGGAATCCGCCGCTCACTCGACCACGAGCAGCTCCTGGCCCTCCGGCAGGCGGCCGAGGAGTTGGCCTGGGGTGAGCATCCGATCGACATCCGCCTCGCCCTGCCCTGGCCCGGCGGCCGGGTCTACGTCGTGCTGCTCGCCGGCCGAGATCGACGCCTGCGCCGGCGCAACGCCCTGGTCCGGGTCGGCAATCTCGCCTCGATGGCGACCCTGATCGGTCTCGTCGCCGGCCTCTCGACCCTCGCCTGGCTCGCCGCCGGCCGGCTGTTCGGCGGCTGAACGCGTCGATTCCCGATCAGCGGCGCTCTCAGAGCCTGTCCGAGAAGTTTATGGGGCATTTCATGAGCATGGCAGTGAGCAATTGCGAGGAGTTGGTCGGCCGTCGATGCGGCGCATCGTCGGCCGACCAAGGACGAAGCAGGTGCCGCTGCCATGCTCACCTCCGGTCGGCCTACGATCGGCGCCGGCTTTGTCGCCGAGCTCGCCCGATGCCCCGGCATCGGGCCGCGCTCGGCTTCGCGCCGGCGGTCGATCGTAGGCCGATGAAATGCCGCATAAACTTCTCGGACAGATGGCCTGATTGGGGTTGCGGCCCATGCCTCGGGGTGGCTGCTCCGTTCGAGATGTTGGAACGTGGTCGGTGTAAGCCGCCACGAGCATCGCAAAGGAGCAGCCAT
>SLRI01000133.1 GCA_007131045.1 Rhodospirillales bacterium | reverse complement strand
GGCACGGCGCCCAGCGCCGTGCAGGATCCCGAGCCTGCAGCGCCGGCCATCAGCCTGCGCCGGGTGATTTTTTGGGAAGTCATCGAAGCCCTCCGCTGGTCCTTTGCCGGTCCGTCCTTCGGCGGTCGCTGCGTGGCGCCCGCGCTCTCTGCTGAGAGTGGAGATCGTGTCGCAGGATCGCGAATGCCGCCCCGGATCACCCATGCGTTACCGCATGTGACGGCTGGCGGGCGGCTAGGGCCAGGCGAGGCAGGATTTGCGCGACGGCCAGAGGCGGATCGGGGCACGGCACTGCTTGAGCGCCGCCCACAGGCCGCGCCAGCCGAAGGTCGCCCCGACGCTGCGCCGGGCGCGATCGGCATAGCTGCCGGCGAGGCCGGCACTGCCGTGCCTGTCATGCAGGCTGAGATTGACGGCACTGGCGATCAGCGCGAGGTGGGTGAAGGCCTGGGGGATATTGCCCAGAAAAGCGCCGCTCTCGGGCTCGATCTCCTCGGCGAAGAGGCCCACATCGTTGGCCGACGCACACAGGCGATCGAACAACGCCCGCGCCTCGGGCGCGCGGCCGATGGTGAGCAGGGCGTCGACCAGCCAGAAGCTGCAGATCAAGAAAGCACCCTCCTCGCCCGTGAGGCCGTCCTCGGCCCGGTAGCGCCAGAGGAAATCACCGTGGCGTAGCTCCTGCTCGACCGCGGCCACGGTGCGCTCGAGGGTCGCCGGCTCGAGCGGCACCCCGAGCATGGGTGCCAGCAGCAGTGCTGCATCCGTGTTGCTGCTGCCGAACGCCTGGGTGAGATGACCGCCGTCGGCATCGACGCCGTCGGCCTCGATGGCCTCGAGCACCGCCCGCGCCGTCGCCGACCAGTCGGCGCCATCGTGCAGCAGCCGGCCGGCGCGATCGAGCGCCACCCAGCTCATCAGCTTGCCGTGGACGTGGTGTTGCGGCGGGCCGCGCATTTCCCACAGGCCCTGGTCCGGGTCCCGCCAGTGGCTGACGGCGAAGTTGGCGAGCGTGCGCAGCAGGCGACGGTACTGCTCGTCGAGACGCCCGCCGAGGCTCTCGTAGAGCAGAGCGAGGTCGAGGATCTGGCCGTAGACGTCCATCTGGCGCTGGCTGTAGGCCTCGTTGCCCGAGCGCACCGGACGGCTGCCGGCGTAGCCTTCGAGATGGTCGAGCCGAGTCTCGGTGAGCTCGTGCTCATGGCCGATGCCGTACATGATCTGGACCCGGGGGAGGGTCTCGCGCACGCAGCGGGCGAGGTAGTCGTGGTAGCAGCGTCCCTCGCCCGAATAGCCGAGGCTGGCCAGCGCATAGAGGGTAAAGGACGAGTCGCGCAGCCACGAATAGCGGTAGTCCCAGTTGCGCTCGCCGCCTATGCCTTCCGGCAACGATGTGGTGAGCGCCGCGACCACCGCACCGGTGGGCGCATAGGTGAGCAGCTTGAGAACCAACGCGCTCCGCCGCACCATTGCCGCATCCGGGCCGCGATAGCGGCAATAGCCGATCCACTCGCGCCAGAACGCTTCGGTCACGGCGAGGAATTCGTCCACCCGCAGGCGCGGGTCCTCGTCCGCGACCGTGTTGCCGGCGAGCACCAGATCGTGGCGCTCACCGGCGCGGACTGCCACCCGGGCGCGCGCGGTGTCCGCCTCGATTTAAAACGGCAGGTCGGCGACCAGCTCCGGGACGCCCTCGGCCTTGAGCCGCCCATCCGCGAGAACGAGCTCCGGCCGCCGGCGCGCAAAGTCCAGCGAGGGACGGTAGGCGACGTCGAGCTCGACCTCACCGTCCAGCCCCTCGATCCGCCGCACCAGCCAGTTGGGCGCTGTGAGGCTCACATAATCGTGGGTGCCGGCGCCGAGGCGGCGCCCGACCGGCATGAAGTCGGTGACCGCGAGGCGCCCGGTGCTCGTCGCGAATACCGTGCGCAGGATGTTGGTGTCCTTCAGGTAGCCGCGCTCGACCTCGTAGGGTGTGGCGGGATTGATGGCGAAGTAGCCGCCCTTGCCCGCGTCCAACAAACGGCAGAACACCGGCTCGCCATCGTGGCGGCGCAGGCAGCACCAGTCGATGCCGCCGTCGCGGGCGACCAGTGCCGCGCCGTGGCAGTCGCCGATTGCGGCATAGTCGCGGATCGGCCGGTAGGCGCGGGCAGGATCTTCGCGCGGCGCTGGCGGACGGGAGGCGCTTGCGGTTGCTGGCACGGCTACTCCAGTTGCTGATGTCCAATTGAGTTAGGCGCCGAGCGTCGCAACCGCCACCGGTGCCACCAGGACGTGATCGAGCCGGCGGTGCGGGCACTCCGCCATGCGGGCGGCGCGGTTCCGGCTCGGGCCGATCGCCACCGCGGTGCTCGCGGCAGGCGACACACACGACCGTGATCGGCCGCGAGCGGGCGGCTGTTGATGAGCACCTCGGGTAATCGGTATATGCGCCGGCTTATGCAGAGTGAGCCCTTTGCATGACTGCCAACCCGCTGTTATGATACGACAAATCGAGCTGGAGGTGGCGGTTCATGCGGGTTGACTTCGGGCAGGGTAATCTGGTCGAGGCGTTTGTCCGGCAGCGC
>SLRI01000712.1 GCA_007131045.1 Rhodospirillales bacterium | reverse complement strand
GTGTTCTTTGCCTGGGTGCCGTTCCGCGCGGACGGTCTCGAGGCGACGCTGGTGATCTGGCAGGCCATGCTGCTGGCCGGGCCGATCCTGCCGGAGCGGTTGGTCGAGTTCGCTGGCCAGGTCGGGGCCGGCCCGCTCTTGGCGCTGTTCGGCATCACCGGCGGCGGCCCGAACCACCTCTGGGCCCCCGATTGGCTGACGCTGCTCTCGCTGATGGTCGCCTGCATGGCCCTGGCAATGCTCCTGCCGAACGGCCATCGGGTCGCCACCGTCGTGCTGGGCGACGACACGCCGGCCTGGAGCGTGGCCCGCGGCCGCCTCGCCGGTGCTTCTACCGCCGTCCTGCTCGTGGCCGTCCTGCTCTACCTGACCTACGAGCCGGTTTTTCTCTATTTCCAGTTCTAGCCGGGGATCATGAATGCAGCCATGTGGACAGCGTCTCGTGCATAGGGCTTTCGTCGGCTGGTTCGTCGGCGTTGCCCTGGCCCTCGTCCTGTCGGTCTTCGCCGTCGGCTGGCTGGTCGACCCGTTCGGCCACTTTGCCAGCGACTACTCGAGCTATCCGGACTTCATGACCGCCGAGGACAAGGCGCGCTTCGCCGAGTGGCAGCGGCAGGCACCCTTCATGCTCAACCAACCGCTGTACAAGGTGGCGAATTTCGAGAAGTTCGCCACAGCCGCGGCGGCGCAGGGGGCACCGGTCAACGTCGTCGTCGGCGACAGCCTCGCCCGGCAGGTCGACACGGCGGCACTGGCGCGGTACGAGGGGCAGCCTTGGTTCACCCTCGCCTATGGCGGTGCCAGCCTGGCCGAGACGCTGGCCCTGGTCGACCATCTGCTCGACCACCACTATGTGGGTGAGATCGTCTGGGTGCTGCCGTTCACGAGAATAGTCTGGGAGCGCCACAATCGCATGTCGGGAGCGCTCGCCGCCGTGCGCAACCCGGTCAAGCACCTGTTCAGCTACGAGAGCTTGCGCGCCGTCTTTCACGTCACCCGCCACCGCTGGCTCGAGATCCCGTTCAGCGCCCACGATCCGCGCGAGGTCGCCGTCGCCCACCGCGACAACGTGACCATGCTCGACCGGCTGCGGACACTCTGGTCCGGCCGCCTGCTCGCCGAGATCGAGGCCCGCATCGCCCGCGCCGAGTCCGAGGGCGTGCGCGTCACCCTGGTCATCCCCCCCAACCGCCCCTCCTTTCAGGCCCGCATCGACGCCGAGCTGCCCGAGGAGGTCGCAACCTACAACGCCTTCCTCGCCAACCACCGCCACATCGACGTCGCCGAGCGCAACCGCCAGGGCTGGACCGACGATCAGTTCGTCGACATCTACCACCTCGCCGCCAGCGAATTTCCCCGCTTCAACGCCGTCGTCCTCCAGGCCCGCGGCCTGCCGGCCGCCATCGCCAAGCAACCGAAAGCCGAGGATTCCGACACCACCATCCGTGCGCCTGCCGGCAAGAAGGGCTGAGGGAGCAGGTCCTCGGCGCGGACGGGTTGGTCAGGGATTGATCCTGGGCAGGTCCTGGAGCTTCCAGAGCGCGATCTGGAAGGGGACGTCGGGGTAGTGGTCCTTGCGGCTCTCGCGCGGTGGGGGGAAGTCGAAAGGCGGGCGTTCGAGGTCGAGGTGCCGCCAGCGCAGGCCGGTGCGCTTGTTGCGGTTCTTGGCCTGGCTCGGGGTGTGGCTGACGAGCAGCCATTGGGCAACGCTCTTCTTGAAGTTCTCGAGGACGGCCGCGATGTCCTCGAACGACAGGTGGATCCAGCAGTCGCGGCAGAGGATGAGGTCGGCGCGCGGCAGCTCGGCCTTGGCCAGATCAGCGACCATGAAGCGCACGCCGGGCCGGGCGCAGCTGGCGGTGTTCTCCTCGACGACGCGCGGCGCCACGTCGGCGCCGATATAATCGACGCCGGAGATCCACCTCGCGCATCCAGTTCCAGTCGCCGCACGGCGCGTCGAGGAAGGTGCGGACGTTCAGCCGCTCGAACAGCTCCGGCAGGTAGGCGCGCAGGTTTTCGGTCGCCGCGAGCTCGGAGCCCTGCCCGGACCTGCTCTCCTGGCTGCCCCACTGGTAGGTGTCATAGGCCTTGGCGAAAATTTCCCGAGCCTGCGGCGGCGGGCCGGTGTCGATCAATGGATAGTCGGTCAGATGCCCCCTCACCCGGCGGATGCGGTTGCGGACCTTGTCCAGAATAGACATGTCTTACCCTTCGATATGAGGTCGATTTTCCCTACTTTCCGGCAGTTCTTCAGCCGCCGCAACCCGGAAAGCGCGAGGGTCCCGCCCCGTCCATCGGCGCGTTGCGCAGTCGCCTCGGCAAGGCCGTCCGACCCAGCCGCCTCCGACGCTGGAAGATCGTCCTATCGGTAAATCATGCGCGGCTTCTCGGCAGAGAAACGTTCAGCAGCCGCCGGCGTTCCCTCGCTGGTCGATGGACGGCTATGGACTTGCGGCCGGGACGCGGGCGGTCATCGCCCTGCTGGCGTTCGGCTCGTGCGCCCTTTTTTCACGTATGGGACCGGCGCTCGCTGCCGCTGCTCGTCTTGCCCGATGGCAGCGCAGCGTTTG
>SLRI01000231.1 GCA_007131045.1 Rhodospirillales bacterium | reverse complement strand
CTCTGATGAGCACCCCCAATCTCGCCGTCCCGCATATCGCAGCATCCCAGAACCAGAAGGAGGTCACCGCCAACGACGCCTTCGACCGGCTCGACGAGGCGATCACCGGCAGGTTGACGGTCGACCTCGCCGCCGGCGACGTCACCCTCACCGCGAGCCAGTATCGCCGGCACGTAGCCTTCGCCGCCATCAACGTCGCGCCGGGCCGCGAACTGGTGCTGCCCGACACCAGGCGGGTGATGGCCGTCGACAACACCGTCGGGGCAGCTCACCTCGTGGTGCGGCAGGGCAGCACCACCGTCACGGTGCCCGCCGGGGCCAGTCAGCTTCTGCACACCACGGGCTCCACCAACGGGCTCGTCGCGGTAGCACCCGCGGCGCAAGCAGGCGGTGCGGCACCCTTCGATATCGCCGTCTATTTCCCGGGCCAGCCCGAAGCCGCCGAGCGCCTGCTCAAGCTCGAGGTCGCCCGAGGCTTCACCCTGCCGGCTGATCTCGCCGGCAGCCGCGGCCATGCCGATTCGGCAGCGACGGCAGAGGCGGTGTGCACGATCCTGAAGAACGGTGCCTCGGTCGGCAGCATCACCTTCGCCGCCGCCAGCCAGGATGCCGCCTTCGCCCTCGCCGGCGGCCTCGCCCTCGTCCCCGGCGACCGTCTGGAACTCGTGGCGCCGGCCACCCAGGACGCCACGCTGGCCGGTCTCGCCCTCACCCTCATCGGCACCCGGAGCTGACCCATGGCCCTGCTCTTCGTCGACAGCTGCGATCTCTATGCCATCCGCGAGGAGATCGCCCGGCGCTGGGAGCCCAATGCGACCACCGTCTCCCATATTAACGTCAGCGCCACGGCAGGCCGCTGGGGCGGCCGCGCCATCCAGCTGGCCTCCGCCGGCGTCGGGCGCATCATCCGCCACATCCCGCCCCGCCAGACGGTCATCCTCGCCTTCGCCGCCCGCTTCACCCGCGACGGCAGTCCGGTGAACCAGGCCTTCATCACCCTCTACGACCCGACCTGGACGCAGATCGTCATCGCCATCGACTTCGTCGAAGGCCGCTACCGCTGCTACCGTGGCTGGTTCGATGTCGAGATCGCGCAGAGTGACGTAGACTTCGCCGCCGTGGCCAAGGACCAGTACCACTGGTTCGAGCTGAAGGTGACGATCGACGCCACCAGCGGCAGCGTCGAGCTGCGCCGCAACGGCGCAATGCTGCTCACCTTCTCGGGCAACACCAAGGGTGCCCCCACCGGCGATATCACCCGCGTCCAGCTCCGCTCGATGAACCAGAACAGCAGCAACCGGATCGACGTCTGGCTCGACGACATCGTCATCGCCGACGACCAGGGCGGCCGAAACGACGACTTCCCGGGCGATCTCAGGATCAGCACGCTGGTCCCCACCGCGGACACCGCGCAGAAGGACTGGACTCCGAGCAGCGGCAGCGACAACTTCAGCCGAGTCGCCGAGATCCCGCCGGACGACGACACGAGCTGGGTCGCCAGCGCCACACCCGGCGATCGCGATCTCTACACCATGGCCCCGCTCGGCATGACCCCGCTCGCGATCAAGGGCCTGCAGCAGACGGTTCTGGCCAGAAAGGACGATGCCGGCGACCGCGCGCTCTCGCTCGTCCTGAAGTCGGGCACGGCGGTCGCGGTAGCTCCGACCGCCGTCCTCGGCTCGAGCTACGCCTTCACCGAGGCCATCCACGAGCAGGACCCCGCCACCGGCCAGCCCTGGACCCCCGCCGCGGTCGACGCCGTCCAGGCCGGCATGGAGGTCGCGCCGTGACCCAGGCCCGCGTCACCACCACCGCCCTTGAGGTGCTGGTCCAGCCGGACCCAGGGGCACGAATCAGCAGCATGGCCCTCGAAGTGGTGCACAGCGTGCAGGAGGGAACACCGCCGCTGCTGTCAGGGCGTCGACGGCCGGTTGTCATCGTCATGGGTTGAACCTGATGGCAGTCGCCTCGACGGCCTGCTACCGGTGGCGCCAATCCCGAGGCTACGCTTTCGGCACGCGGGCGTGGGCCAAAACGGTCAGGCACGCGCGCCTACCATCGCCGAAAGGAGTGCATCGGGCGAGCCGATGAAGTTCTGGCCCCGCTCGCCATTCAGCGCCTGATTCACGATCGCGCGCCAAGCCTCGGCCGGAATACCATAAGCTACAGGCTCGGTGGCAATGCCGAGCCGGCCGAGAAAGGCCTCCAGCTCATCCGCCGCGTCGATCGGACGCCCGAAGATGCGGCTCAGGCCCTCCCGGCAGATGCCGTCGAGATCGCGCACGCTTCTCGCGATCGCCGGCAGGGTGAACGAGCAGGCAATGCCGTGCGGCACGCCGTGGCGAAGCGTAACAGGGTAGGAAATCGAATGCGCGATCGCCGTCTTCGTGTTGGAGAAAGCGAGGCCGGCGAAGAGTGCGGCACTTGCCATCCGGCTGCGCAAGCCGAGATCGCCGAGGTCATCGGCGACCCTGGGCAGAACCTCGATGATCTCGCACGCCGCCGTCACGGCGTGGCCCATGGAGACTGGATTGGCGTTCCTGTTCCACAGGCTCTCGAGCGCATGAGACAACGCATCGAGCCCAGTAGCGATGGTCAGGCCGCGCGGCTTGCCGAGCGTCAGTTCCGGGTCGACCAGCGCCGTCTCGGGGTAGAGTCCGGGAAAGGCCAGCGAGTGCTTGACCCCTTTCGCCTCGTCCCAGATCGTGCTCCAGCAGGTGACCTCGCTCCCGGTGCCGGCCGTAGTCGGAACGGCAAGGATGGGCGTCGCTCCGAGCCGCTCGCTCCCGTTGCGGGTCTCGAGGAAGCGTCGGACCGCGACGAAGTCGCCGTCCGCCGCGGCCAGCACCTTGGCCGTATCGATCACCGAGCCACCGCCGAGTGCCACGATGGCGTCTACCGAGTGGCGCAGCTGGCCGAGGCGTGCGGTCTGCTCCGCCAGAAGTTCGTAGTTGGGGTTTGGTGCTACGTCGTCGACGATCATTGCCGGAACGGCACCCAGCCGCTCGATTCGCCGCCGCAGCGCGGCAAAGGCCGGATCGGCATAGGTGACCAGAAGGAAACGACGATTTGCCAAAAGCCGCGGCAGCTCTGCGAGACAGCCGGCGCCGAAGACGATCTGCACCGGATTGCCATAGACCCACACCATACCTCTCCCGTTCCTTTGCCCGGAAAGGGTAGCCGTCGCCGCTCCGTTGACAAATTCAAACGAGATCGCCTGACTATTGATCCAGGCTATAGTATTGCCTCACGCCATTGAGGCAGTCGCCCGTCGCTGACAAGCAGGGTTGCCGGCGAGGTCGGAGACGACTCCGACGAAGGCGCGAATCAGCGCCGAACGGCCGCGCTCACGCATGAAGACGAGAAAGGTTCGCATGCGAAGCTCGCAGTCGGAGAGTTCGAGATAGCTCAGCTTCGGGTGGGGCTCGTAGATGCCCAGCGAGACGACGCCGAGGCCGATGCCGCGGATAACCATGGCCCGCAGTGCCTCGCGCCCTTGCACCTCCATCGCGACCCGGACCCTCACACCGGCCTCCGAGAGCGCCCCTTCGAGGATCTGTCGGGTGCGCGAGCCCCGCTCCCGCATCACCATCGCCTGGCCGTCGAGGTCGGCAATCTTGATCACATCTCGCTTTGCAAGCGGATGGTCGCGGTGCGCGAACACGACAATCGGGTCGGTTCGGTACGGGATGGAGGTGAAGCGGCTGTCGTCGTCAGCATGCGAGAGCACGGCCACGTCCAACTGGTGGCTCGAGAGCTCCTTGGCGATGCGGTCGGAATTGGTGATCCGGGCATTGACGTAGATCCCCGGATGGCGTGCGTGGAAATGAGCGAGCATGTCGGCGACGTGCTGTGGCGAGACCGAGCCGATGCGCAGCTCGCCGGCGCGCAGCTCTTGGCCCGCTGTCACCAGCGACTCGGCCTCATGCTGCGCGCCAAACAGGCGCTGCGTCACCTCGAAGAGCTCCTGGCCGAGCGGGGAGAGCAGGAAGGGCGGCCGGCGCCGAAGGAAAAGCTCGACGCCGTATGCCCGCTCGAAGGCCTGCACCTGGCTCGTCAGCGTCGGCTGCGTTACCCGCAAGGCCTCAGCCGCCGCAGTGAAGCTGCCCTCCCGCGCGACCGCATGAAACGATCGTAGATAGGTCAAGTTTATTGACATGATCAATAATTGGCAGCCGTACAATCGATTTGCAACCGTCAGCCATCGATGGTCCTATTCGTATAGTGACCAGTCGCCGTATCGGAGGCGGGCCGCTGACCGACAGGGGGATATAATGAGAGGTGCTGAATCCGCTCGCGGGGAGCGAATGGCCGCGACCGGCGACCGGGTCGAAAGATCGGCCATCGAGAAGCCGACGGCGACCGGGGATTTGGTGGTTGGCATCGCCACCCTGGCGATCGTCGGGCTCTCCGCCGCAATTGTCTTTCCGCTCGGTATCTTCGTGCCGACGCGGGTCGCCTGGACCGCCAACTCGCCCGGCTTCTTCCCCCATCTCCTGCTGCTCGCAGCCGGCGTTCTGGGCCTCCTGCTGCTCGTCCAGAGCCTTCGCGCGCGCAACCTCGAAGCGCCGAGCCCGCGCGCGCCGCTTCGGATTTGGACACGCGCCGGCGTCACGGCCGCGATCATCGCCGCGTACATCGCTTCGATCATGATCGTCGGCCTGCTCGTCGCCTCGATCCTCGCTCTTGCCGTTGCACTTTACCACTTCGGTGAGCGTCGTCCTTTCCTGCTGACGAGCACGGCCGTAGCAGTGCCGCTCCTCCTCTGGATGTTCTTTGTGCACGTCGCGAACGTGCCGATGCCCCGGCCGCTGCTCGCCCACTGGCTCGCGGCGATCGGCTGAGACGCGCAAGATCAGGGAAAAGACCGGCCATGGAGGTGTTGATAGAGAGCTTTTGGATCGCGGCGCAGGGCAGTGCCGTGATGGGAGCTCTTTTCGGCGTCGTCTTCGGCCTCTTCATCGCCGTGACGCCGGGCCTCACCGGCGTCATGGCGGTGGCCATCATCCTGCCCTTCACCTTCGCGCTCGACGCCATCACCTCGATGGCCGTCCTCCTGGGCGTATACGTCTCGGCCTATTACGGCGGGGCGGTGACGGCGATCATGATCGCCACGCCCGGCACCCCCAATGCCGCCGCCACGGTGCTCGACGGCTATCCGCTCTGCCGCCAGGGTCTCGCCCGCAAGGCCCTGCAGATGTCGCTCTTCGCCTCCGTGACGGGCGGCATCCTGGGCGTCTTCGTCGCGATGTCGATCTTCCCGCTCGTGGCTCAACTCGCGCTGCGCTTCGGCCCGCCCGAAATGTTCGCGCTGCTCGTCTTTTCGATCACGGTGATCGCCGGCGTCTCCGGCGCCTCCCTGATCAAGGGCTTTCTCGCCGCAACCATGGGCTTCCTCCTTTCGACCATCGGCCAGGACCCGATCTTCGGCTCGAGCCGCTTCGTCTTCGGGATCTCGGACCTGATGGGCGGGCTGCACATCCTGCCCATCCTCATCGGCCTCTTCACCATCCCGGAATTGATCGTCCGTTCCGTCGCGGGCGGCCGGAGCGGCGGCGCAGGCGCCACCTATATCGAGATGGGGCCGGCACTTCGGTTCAAGGAATATATCGGCCAGTGGCGCACCTATCTGCGCTCCGCTGCCGCCGGCTCGCTGCTCGGCGCCCTGCCCGGCATCGGCGGCTCGCCAGCCGCCTTTCTCGGCTATTTCCTGGCGCAACGGTTCTCCAAGCGGCCCGAGCTGTTCGGCCGGGGCTCGATAGAGGGGCTGGCGGGTGCCGAGGCGGGCAACAGCAGTGTCGCCGGCGCCGCTATGGTACCCATGATGAGCCTCGGCATTCCCGGCGGAGCCACGACTGCGGTCATCATGGGTGCCCTTATCATCCATGGGTTGACTCCGGGCCCGACTCTCTTCGCCACCCGGCCCGAGTTCGTCTACAGCACGTTCCTCGTCTTGATCATGTGCATGCTGATCATGCTCTTCATCGGGCTGGGCATGATCCGGGTGGCGAACCTGATCGTCCGCATCCCGACCCAGATCCTCTTTCCGGCCGTGCTGATCTTCGCCACCTACGGCGCCTATGCGATCCGCAACAGTCTCGTCGACGTGATCGCGATGGTCCTTGTCGGCGTCCTCGGCACCTTGATGCGGCTGCAGGCGATCCCGGCAGCACCGCTCGCCATCGCCTTCATCCTCGGCCCCTTCTTCGAGCAGAACCTGCGCCGGTCGCTGCTCATGTCCGGCGGCTCGATCGACATCTTCGTGCGCAGCTGGTTCGGTGTCGCGTTCTTGTGCCTGGCGTTGGTCAGCGCTGTCGCCACGGCCTTCGCCCATCGCCGCTTGCACGGATCGTCACGCACCGCGGTGACCGCCAACGGTTGACCCGAGTTCCAATCGACTGATCGACAACCCAGGGAGGCATGACATGAAGACCTTGTTTCGGAACGTGGCGGCCATCGGACTCCTGGCTGCAGTTGCCTTGCCGGTGGAGGCGCTAGCCTCTGACTATCCGACGCAACCGGTGCGCATCGTTCTTCCCTTCGCTGCCGGCGGCTCGACCGACATTGCGATCCGCACCTTCGCCCAGCACGCCGAGACGTATCTCGGCCAGTCGATCGCGGTCGAGAACCGCACCGGCGGTGGCGGCGGTGTCGGCGTCAACTACGGCGTCAACGTCGAGCCCGACGGCTACACCCTTATGGGAGGCGCAATCGGCGCCCATTCGATCTTGCCGGCCGTCAACCGCGGTGTCGGCTACGAACCCTCCGACTACACGCCCATCGGCATGTTCCAGATGAACCCGGTCGTGCTGCTGGTGCTGAACGAGAGCGACCATCAGAGCCTCGACGACGTGATCGCGGCGATCGGGGAGAGCTCGGGCAGTCTCAGCCACGGCGATCTGGGCCCAGGGACCATCCATCGCCTCACCTTCCTCCTCTTTCTCGAAAGCGCCGGGCTCGCGGCCGACGATGTGATCTACGTTCCGTTCGGCGGCGGTGCCGATTCGCTCGCGGCACTGCTCGGCGGCCATGTCGACTTCCACGCCACCAACCTGACCAATGCAGCGGAATCGCTGCGCGCCGGCGCAGTACGCGCCCTCGCCGTCACGACGCCGGAACGGGTCGACCATTTCCCCGACATTCCGACCTTCGCCGAGCTCGGGCACCCGGACGTCGACACGCTCGCCTGGCGCGGCATCATCGGGCCGAACGATCTGCCGAGCGAGGTCGTGGAGACGTGGGATTCGGTCATCAGGGCGGTGATCGACGACGCCGAGTGGGCCGCGACCGTCGAGGAGCGCGGCGACATCGTCTTCCACATGGGACCGGACGCGTTCGCCGCCTTCATCGACAGCGAATTCGAGCGGTATCGGCGGCTCGCCGAGGAACTGGATTTCATCGTCGAGTGATGATCGCAGCAAGACTGGCGCGCCGGGGACGTTTTCATCCCCCGGGGCGCCAGCGGCAAACGCCTGAGGCGTGGGTCGGGCCAAGCGTCGCTGTCAAACCGTGCAGAAGACGTCGCATGCCCAGACGATCGCGAGCTGCGGCAATATGCAGAGGAGTCCTACGGCAATGCACACCGCGAACGGCAGAGTGCACGACCTCACCGCGCGCGAGCTCGGCTCGGTGCGGATCGAACCCGCCGGCGAGATCGTCGTCGGCAGCATGGGGACGTGGACCCTCGTCTACACTGTCGGTCGCTATGGCATCGATGTCGGTGGGGGGCTCCGGATCGGCACCCGGCGAATGGCCGACTGGGGCATTCCCCAGTTCGACGATCCAAAGGCCGACAACTACGTCACTGTCGGCTCGTCCACACCTGCGAACTTCGCCCTTCGCTACGAGCCGCGCGGCCACGTGCGCCCCTTTCGCGCAGTGATCGACGTCCAACTCACTAGCCACGCGCTGTACCCCGGCGACGAGGTGAGAGTGGTCCTGGGCGACCGCAGCCACGGGTCGCTCGGCATGCTCGCTCAGTCCTTCCCCGAGTCGGAATGCGAGATTGCCGCTTTCGTCGACTGCTTGAGCAGCGGCGAGTATGTGCGCGTTCCTCAGCTTTCGCCGCCGCTTCGCGTGGTGGCCGGCTCCGCTGACGGCATCGAGGTCCAGGCGCCCTCGATCGTCACCGTGGACATGCCGTTTCGCGTGCAGATTCGTGCCGTCGACCGCTTCGGAAATCCGACTGCGATCGACCACGGCGATCTGACGCTCGAGACAGACCCCAGCATGACGCTCAGGCTCGACCGGGCCGACGGACGGGCTCGGTGGATCGATGGGGCCCGTCTGCTTCGCCCGGGCGTGCGCCGGCTGGCGCTCCGCTCGGGGGACGAGGTGCTGGCCCTCAGCAATCCGATCCGCGTCAGCGAAACCCCCTCGGACCACGCCGTTTTCTGGGGTGATACGCAGGGGCAAACCGCCTCGACAGTGGGCGCAGGGTCGGTTGCCGAGTATTTCGCCTATGCGCGAGACTTGGCCGGGCTCGACTTCGTTACGCATCAGGCGAACGACTTCATGATGCCGGATGCTGCGTGGAACGAGATCCGGGAGGAGACGAACGCCTTCGATGAACCCGGCCGCTTCACCGCCATCCTCGGCTATGAATGGTCCGGGACGACCGGTGCCGGCGGCGACAGGAACGTCCTCTTTTCGGGCGACGATGGGCCCGTCTACCGATCGAGCTTCTGGCAAGTCGCGGAGCGGCGCGTCGAGGCAGAGCGGGACAGTGCCGCCGAGCTGCATCGATCGCTGCGCGACCACGTTCGGCGCACAGGCGAAGACGTTCTCTTGATCCCGCATGTGGGCGGTCGGCGATCGGATGTCGACGTGCACGACCCCGAGTTCGAGCATCTGATCGAGATCTGCTCTTGCCATGCCATTTTCGAATGGCGGTTGTTCGAAGCCCTCGCACGCGGCCAGCGGATTGGCGTCGCCGGTGCGAGTGACGATCATACTTGCAGGCCCGGCCTCGCCTTTCCCTCGACGCCGGAGATGGCGCTCCGCGGCGGCCTGACGGCGGTCTTTGCAAAAGACCTCGACCGCAAGGCCATTCTCGAGGCCTTGAGCGCGAGACGCTGCTATGGCACCACTGGCCAGCGCATCCTGCTCCACGTCGAGGCCAATGGCCATCCGATGGGCGCGGCCTTCGCGACCCCATTGCCGCACGTCATACGAATCCAGGCGAGCGGCACCGCGCCGATCGACGAGATCACAGTCTTCGACCGCGGCCGCATTGTGTGTCGTTTCGAGCCGAATCCGCCCGAGCGCGATCCCGCCCGAATTCGCCTGACCTGGACTGGTGCCCGGCATCAGGACCGAAACCGTGCCATCAATTGGGACGGTGGCCTCGAGCTGAGCCAGGGCCGGATCATCCATGCCTCACCGCTCAACATGTACCAGCCCAAGGAGGGCATTGTCGCCGCCTCGGAAACCACGGTGCGCTGGCGGTCAGTCACCGCCAGCCAAGTGGAGGGCGTGCTCTTGGAGGTCGATGCACCAGACACGGCCGAGCTGCATTTCAAGGCCGGCCCCGCCGACTTCCGTTTCGAGATCGGCGAAGTGCGCGAGAGGGATGTCGCTCGCGACTTCGGCGGTCTCGGTATCGGCGTCGCCGCCACGACGCTGCACTGCTCCGGCGACGAGACCGAGGTCGCTCTCGAGGTGATCGACCCGCAGGCGGCGAGCGGCGAGCATGCCTACCACGTGCGGGTCGTTCAGCGGGACTTCGCGCGGGCCTGGAGCAGCCCGATCTACGCAACCATCGAGGAAGGCAAGGCCAGATGAGCGAACCCGTTGTCGACAAGCCCAACATCATCTTCATCTTTGCCGATCAGCTGCGCGCGTCGTCGCTCGGCTACGCCGGCGAGGAGGCAGTGATCACGCCGCATCTCGATGCCTTCACCAGCGATGCGGCGATGTTCACGACGGCGGTCGTGCCGCAGCCGGTCTGCACGCCCTATCGCGCGTCGCTGCTCACCGGCCGATCGCCGTTCGCGACCGGCGTGATCCTGAACGACATCCCATTATCCACCGACGAGGTCTCGATCGCCCATGCCTGCGAGCGGGCCGGGTACGACACCGCCTATATCGGCAAGTGGCACCTCAATGGTCCGAACCGTCCCGCCTGGGTCCCACCCGGCCCGCCGCGGCAGGGCTTCCGCTACTGGGCGGCGGCCAATTTCGACCACAACTACCACCACTCGATCTACTACCGGGACGACAGCCCCGAGCCGCTGGTCTGGGAGGGCTATGACGCCGCCGCGCAGACGGATGACGCCGTCGCCTACCTCGAAGCACGGG
>SLRI01000118.1 GCA_007131045.1 Rhodospirillales bacterium | reverse complement strand
CTGCTCGCCGCCCTCGATCGGCCGTTCCGGCCGGTGCTGCCGGACCGTTTCGAGCAGCGGCTCAGCGCCCGAGCAGCAGCAGGTTGAGGAAGGCGCCGGTCACCAGGACGGCGAAGGTCAGGGCCATCCCGCTGCTGCGAAAGAGCAGGACCTCGTCGGTCCGGCTGATGCCGAAGCCGTGCAGCGCGCGGCCGACGAGGAGCGCCGCACCGAGCCCGTGCAAGAGCCAGGTCGCGGCACCCTGGAGTTCCGCCAGGGCCAGAAGGACGAGGGCCAGGGGCACGTACTCCGCGAAATTGGCGTGCGCGCGGATGGCCCGCTCGAGACCCGGGTCGCCGCCACTGCCGAGCGCGGTTCTGGTCCGGTAGCGGGCGCGGATCACCTGGGCCGCCAGCCAGAGGTAGAGCAGGGCCAGAAGTGCCGCCCAGAGCGGGGTGGCGTTCAAAGGTCGATGATCTCCGCTTCTGGCAGCTCGGCCGCGGCCAGGAGGGCCACGAGCCGTTCGGCGGCGATCTCGGGCGCCAGCTGCTTCGCCTCGGGCTCGCCCGGATAGGCGGTCTTGCGCAGCCGGGTGGCGAGCGGCGGCGGGGCTACGAGGCGGACCGAGAGCCCGCTCTTGCGGGTCTCGGTGGCCCAGGCGAGGACGAGGGCCTCCATCGCCTGCTTGGCGGTGGTGTAGGCGGCGACGAACGCCTTGCCGCGCCGGGCCAGGCGATCGGTGAGGAAGAGGGCCCGGCCGTCGGGCGACGCCTGGAGCAGCGGGTCGACGGTGGCGATCAGCGCCTGGGTGGCCAGCGCGTTGACGGTGATGGTGTGGCGCAGGGTCTCGATGTCGAGCTGCGCCGTGGGCATCAGCTTGCCGATCACCGCTGCACAGTGGATGACGGCATCCAGCCTGCCGAAACGCTCGTGGATCGAGGGGCCGATCGGCAGCAGCTTCTCGGGCTCGGCCAAATCGAGCGGCAGGAGCGTCGCGGACTTGCCGGCGGCCCGGATGGCATCGTCGAGGGCTTCGAGCCGGCGGCGGCGCTTGCTGGTGGCGATCACCGTGGCGCCGGCCTTCGCGAGCGCCAGGGCGGTGGCCCGGCCGAGGCCGTCGCCGGCCCCGGTGACCAGCACGATGCGGCCCTCGAGCCGCCAGGGTTCGGATCTCTCAGCGCTCATATTGCAAGAGCGTCAGTTGCCGGGCCTGGCCGCCGTCGAGATCGGCCAGGCGAGTCGGGTAGTCGCCGGAGAAGCAGGCGTCGCAGTATTGCGGGCGCTCGTTGTCACGCCCGGCCTCGCCGACCGCGCGGTAGAGGCCGTCCATCGAGAGGAAGGCCAGGCTGTCGACGCCGATCAGCCGGGCCATCTCGTCGAGGCTGTGCTGGGCGGCCAGCAGCTTGCTGCGCTCGGGCGTGTCGACACCGTAAAAGCAACTGTGGGTGGTGGGCGGGCTGGCGATCCGCATGTGGACGGCCGTGGCACCCGCAGCCTTCACCATGTCGACGATCTTGGTCGAGGTGGTGCCGCGGACGATGCTGTCGTCGACCAGCACCACGGACTTGCCGGCGAGCGTCTTCCTGTTGGCGTTGTGCTTGAGGCGCACGCCGAGGTGGCGGATGTTGTCGGTCGGCTCGATGAAGGTCCGGCCGACATAGTGGTTGCGGATGATGCCGAGCTCGAACGGCAGCTTCGCCGCCTGGGCGTAGCCGATCGCGGCCGGCACGCCGCTGTCCGGGACCGGAACCACGACATCGGCCGCAGCCGGGCTCTCGCGCGCCAGCTCCTCGCCGATCCGCTTTCTGACCTCGTAGACGCCCATGCCGTCGAGCGTGCTGTCGGGGCGCGAGAAATAGACGAATTCGAAGATGCAGAAACGCGCTTGCCGGCGCTTGAAGGGGAAGACCGAGCGCAGCCCGTCCTTGTCGATCAGCACGACTTCGCCGGGCTCGACGTCGCGCACGAGATCGGCGCCGATGATGTCGAGGGCACAGGTCTCCGATGCCAGGATCAGCGTGTCGCCGAGCCGGCCGAGGACCAGCGGCCGCACGCCCAGAGGATCGCGGGCGCCGATGATGCCGTCGTCGTGCAATGCCACCAGCGAGTAGGCGCCCTCGACCTGGTGCAGCGCGTCGACCAGCCGCTCGAGGATGCTGCGCTCGGTCGAGCGCGCGATCAGGTGGACCATCACCTCGGTGTCGCTGGTCGACTGAAAGAGGCAGCCGGCCTCGACCAGGCGGCGGCGCAGGCCCATGGCGTTGGTCAGGTTGCCGTTGTGGGCGAGAGCCAGGCCGCCGAAGGCGAAGTCGGCGAAGAAGGGCTGGACGTTGCGGAGCAAAGTCGAGGCGCCGGTGGTCGAGTAGCGGTTGTGGCCGATCGCGGCATGGCCCGGCAGGCCCTCGACGACGCGCGGGTCGCTGAAGGTGTCGCCGACCAGGCCCATCGCCCGGTAGGTGTTGAAATGCTTGCCGTCGAAGCTGACGATGCCGGCCGCCTCCTGGCCCCGGTGCTGCAGGGCATGCAGGCCGAGGATGGCGTGCGCCGCGGCGTCGGGGTGGCCGTAGACGGCGACCACGCCGCATTCCTCGTGGAAAT
>SLRI01000145.1 GCA_007131045.1 Rhodospirillales bacterium | reverse complement strand
TGGACCTTCCACATCAAGGAGGACGCCGAGTTCCACTTCGGCTGGGGGCCGGTCACCGCCGACGACGTGGTGCACAGCCACACGCTGCACACCGCCGACGATTCGGCGCTCACCGGTGTCCAGATGCTGCGCGGCGGCGAGGTCGAGGCGACAGGCGAGAAGACGGTGGTCTTCCGCTTTCCGGAGCCGCGGCAGGGCTTCGAATTCGCCCATGCCGGCCGCGGCTCGCTCTTCATCTTCTCGAAGGCCCAATACGACGAGGAGGGGCTGGCCGGCTACGACCGGCGGCCGGCGGGCACGGCCCCCTTCCAGATCGTCGAGAGCTCGCCCGGGGTCATCCTGTTCGAGCGGGTCGACGACCACTGGAGCGGCGTCGAGCCGACCTTCGCCGAGCTCGAGTTCCGCTACACGACCGAAGGTGCGACCAAGCTCGCACTGCTGCTCTCGGGCGAGGCGCACGCCGCCAACCTGCCGCGCGAGCTGCAGGAGGAGGCCGTTGCCGCCGGCATGGAGATCATCAGCTCGCAGAATCCGGGCAAGCAGGTGGTGCTGATTCCCAACGGCCTCTACCTGAGCTCCGACGATCCGGCAGCCCGGCCCGATCTGCCCTGGGCCGACATCCGCATCCGCGAGGCGATGAACCGGGCCCTGGACCGCGACACCATCATCGACGTGATCTTCGCCGGCCGGGCCGACAAGCTGGTCCGCTACGGCATGCACGAGCCGCACGAGGGCTTCGAGCCCGAGCTCGTCGAGCGGTTCGAGGAGATGTACGGCTACGATCCGGAGCGCGCCCAGGAGCTCCTGGCCGAGGCCGGCTATCCGGACGCCTTCCCGGAGCCGGTGATCCCGATCATCTCGACCATCTCGCCCGGCAGCCCGGAATACCCGACGCTGGCCGAGCTCGTGCAGGTCTATTTCGAGGAGGTCGGCTTTCAGACCGAGATCCGCGAGATGGACTGGTCGGCCGTGGGTGCCGCCGGCCGGGGCCGCGCCGCCTACTTCATCAACCCGGTGCAGAACTCGCCGATCCGGCCGTCGGAGGTGGCGCTGGGCAACACCTTCCTGCCGACCGGCTCGCCCTATCACGGCTACGAGGACGACACGATCATCCAGTACGTCCGCGACATCGGCAACACGCTCGACCTCGAGGAGCGCGATCGGCTGATCCGTGAGGCCTTCACCTACGTGTTCGACCAGTACGCCGACATGCCGATGGTCTCGCTCGCCGGCGAGATCGTCGTCAATCCCGAGGTCATCGCCGAGTGGACCTATCCGGGCGTCACCTCGAACGGCTTCAGCGAATGGCACCTGATCGAGGCGGCCCGTTGAGTGCCGCACACCGCACCGCAAAAGTGGAGCAACCGGGCATGAAGATCTCGTTTCGGCTGCTGCCGCTCGCCGCCGCCGCCCTCGTCGTGGCGACGGCGGGGCCGGCGCGTGCCACCGACCGGCTGGTCATCGCGATGAGCCCGCCATCGGTCGAATCGAACCTCATCTGGCTCGCGGGCATCGCCGAGCGGCTGCCCTTCCTGCAGAGCCTCGTGGGCAACGACCCGGTCACCGGCGCCTACGACGATTCGCAGCTGGCGCGCGACTGGGAGCACAACGAGGACCGGACGGAGTGGATCTTCTACCTGCACGAGGACGCCGAGTTCCACTTCGACTGGGGTCCGGTCACCGCCCACGACATCGTCCACTCCTACGAGCTGCATCTCGGGCCGGACGCGCAGTACGGCGGCCGCGAGCGGATCGAGGCGCAGGAGGTGGTGGCGCTCGACGACCACACGGTCGCCTTTCGCTTCGCTTCACCCTACACCGACTACGCCTTCCCGCATGCCGGCCGGGTCGAGATGATGATCTACTCCAAGGCGCAGTACGACGCCGAGGGGATCGACGGCTATCATCGCCAGCCGGCGGGCTCCGCCGCCTACCAGTTCAAGGAGCACCGCCCGGGCGAGCGGCTGGTGGTCGAGCGGGTGGCGGACCATTGGCAGGGGCACGAGCCGGACTTCCCGGAGATCGAGTTCCGCTACACCAGCGAGGCCTCGACCAAGCTCGCCATGCTGCTCGCCGGCGAGGCGCACATGGCCGACATCCCGCGCGAGCTGCACGCCGACGCGCTGGCCGCCGGCCTCGATCTCGTCTCCTCGCAGAATGCCGCGATGACCACGGGCGTCGTCTTCAGCGGCATCTACTGCACGACCGGCGACCCGGCCTGCCGCCCCGACCTGCCCTGGCACGACGTGCGCATCCGGGAAGCCATGAACCGGGCGGTCGATCGCGAGCAGATGATGGAGCTGCTCTACGAGGGCCGGGCCGAGATCAGGCCCAGCTGGGTCTTCGACCCGCGCCACGAGGGCTGGCTGCCGGAACTCGCCGACTCGTTCCTCGACGACTACGGCTATGACCCGGACCGAGCGCGGGCCCTGATCGAGGAGGCAGGTTATCCGGATGCATTCGGCGAGCCGGTCATCCCGATCATGTTCGGGGCCCTGGCCGGCAATCCCGAGTACCCGCTCTTGGCCGAGCTGCTCCAGGTGTTCTTCGAGGAGGTGGGGCTGAAGACCGAGATTCGCGA
>SLRI01000503.1 GCA_007131045.1 Rhodospirillales bacterium | reverse complement strand
TGCGCGCCACCGGCATCAGCATTCTCTTGGTCGACCCGCATCTCGGCCGGCTGTTGCAGATCACCGACAGCAACGTCATCCTGGAGAACGGCCGCAGCGTCTGGCAGGGCAGCTCGGCCGAGCTCGCAGCCGCGCCCGAGCTGCAGCGGCGCTTCCTGGCGGTTTGACCGGCTGCTGATTTGGCACTCGGGCCGCAATGGGGTAGCGTTGCCAATGCGCGGTTCTTCGAGACGCCGTGCGCTAGAACAAAATTCGACGTGGGAGATACGCAACGATGAGTGACAAGAGCGCCTATCAGCAGAAGCTCGAAGCCCAACTCAAGGAGTGGCAGGCCGAGATCGACAAGCTCCGGGCCAAGGCCGACAAGGCCAACGCCGATGCGAGATTGAAATACGACGAGCAGATCAACGAGTTGGTCGAGTATCAGAAGAAGGGGCAAAAGCAGCTCGAGGAGATGCAGCAGGCGAGCGAGGGTGCCTGGGCCGACATGAAGACCGGGATGGAAAAGGCCTGGGACGACATGGCCAAGTCCTGGAAGAACGCGATGAACCGCTTCAAGTGAGCGGTTGAGCCCAGCGGACCGGGCAGACGAGGGGGGCGGCCACGGACCTGGTGGCCGTCCCCTTTCTTCTCGCAGCTCTCGTTAAATCGGCTTTTGATCCGCTTGACGGTTCACAAAGCCGAATCAGCGAGTATGCTCTCGTGAACACCGAAACACCAGGGACGAGACCGCTGACTGCACACCGCTATCCGCGAACCTACGCCGCTGTGGCCGGGCTGTTCGCTGCCGAGAGCCCCACGGGCGAGCTCGAGCGCATCCGCAGGATGGGCTTCGATTCCCTGCACCTCGCCGGCCCCGTGCCACCGCCCGCACACTTGCTGCAGGCAGCGCGCGCGGCGGGGCTGGCGCCGCTGTTGGACCTCGATGTCGCCCGGGTTCCGAGACAGAGCCCGCTGGTCCGGGCGGCGCCCGAGCTGTTCGTGCCGGTGGTGGACGAGGAGGCCGCTTCCCTCGATCCGCGGCGCCCGGACACGTCGCTGATGCAGCCGGCGGCGGGGGTCGATCAAGCCCGGCTGGTCGAGGCCGTGGTGGACCACGGCAAGGCATTGGTGGCGCTTGGGGCGAGCGGGTTTCTCTTGCGCGCGGCACTGCTCGTGCCGGCGTCGTTCTGGGTCCTGGTGATCGAGCGGCTGCGCGCCGAGGCGCCGGGGCTGATGCTGGTGGCCGACACGCTCGGCGGTGCCGCGGGCTCGATAAAGGCCCTGGCCGGCGCCGGCTTCGATTACCGGCTGTCGAGCGTCGCCTGGTGGGATTGTCGGGCCGGCTGGTTCCTCGCCCAGGAGACCGAGCTCGCCGGGGTGCTGCCTTCGATCGGCTTTCCGGAGCCGCTGGCCGGGCCGAGGCTGGCGGCCACCGGGGTGACCGAGGGGCTGGCACGGCAGCGCGCGGTGTTGGCGGCGCTCGCATCCTCGGGCCTGATGCTGCCGGCCGGGTTCGAGTTCGGTGCGGCGAGCCCGCTCGACCCGGAGGAGACCCGCGCCGGCGACCTCGCGCATTGGCAGAGCCACGCGGCGTTCGATCTGTCGCCCGCGATCACCACCTTGAACGCGGCCCTGGGCGAGCTCGGGCTCGCCGGGCCGATCGTCCCGGTCAGCGGGCCCTCGGACGAGGTGGTGGCGTTGCTCAGGCTTTCCGCCGGCACCGCCGAGGCGAGCGAGGCCGCGGCAGTGTTGATGCTCAATCCGAGCGATCATCTTACCGCCGGCGTCTCGCCCGGGGCCGTGCTGCGGGCGGCCGACGGGCGGTTCGGCGACTTCACCGAGGTGCTCGGTGACGGGGTCCTGGTGCCGGGCCAGAGCGTGCCGGTCGGGCCTTCCGGCGTGCGCGTGTTCCGCGCCGCGCGCCGGGTGCGCCCGGTGCCCCAACTCGACGCGAAGAAATCCGAGGCGGCGCTGAAGAAGCTGGCGGCGGATCGGGTGGCGATCGAGGCCGTCGTGCCCGAACTCGACGGTGGCCGTTTTCCGGTCAAGCGGGTGGTCGGCGACGTGCTCGAGGTCGAGGCCGACGTCTTCTGCGACGGCCACGACAAGATCGCCTGCGCGCTGATGATCCGCCATCAGGACGACAAGGCGTTCACCGAGGTGCCGCTGGAGTTCGTCGTCAACGATCGCTGGGCGGCGTCCTACCCGCTGACCCGGATCGGGCGCTATGTCTATACGATCCGAGCCTGGCGCGATCTCTTCGCCTATTGGCGCGACGAGGTGACCAAGAAGCACGATGCCGGGCTGAACATCGGCCTCGAGCTCGAGGAGGGCCGAAGGCTGATCGAGGCGGCGGCGGGCCAGGCCAAGGGCGAGCCGAAAAAGGCGATGCAGGCGACCCTGGCTGCGATTGCGGCTGCGGGCGACCGGCCGGGCGAGCTCTTGACCTTGATGCTGAACGAGGATTTCAGCGCGCTGATGACCAAGCACGGGCCGCGGACCAATCTCTCGGGCTACGGCCGTGAGCTCGAGGTGGTGGTCAACCGGACGCGGGCCGAGTTCGCCGCCTGGTACGAGCTGATGCCGCGCTCGATGGCCGA
>SLRI01000517.1 GCA_007131045.1 Rhodospirillales bacterium | reverse complement strand
GCGAGGTCGATGCCGTGGAGGATCTCCATCCGCCCGTAGCCGGCGTGGAGGCCCTGGATCTCGAGCAGCGGTCGGTCGTTCGCAAGCGCCAGGACCTGCTCGCGGTCGGCGCCATCGAGCTTGGTCGGGGCGACGAAGCCGTCGATCGGGATGACCCCTTCCTCGAGGCTACCCTTCGGCCGCTCCAGGGTCGCAGCCATCAATGAGCGCCGAGATAGGCGTCGATGACCCGGCGATCGTTCTGGATCGCGTCTGGCGGGCCGCTCGAAAGAAGCTCGCCATGGGCCAGGCAGTAGATCGTGTGGGAAATGCTCATGATCACCCGCATATTGTGCTCGATGACGAAAAGGGTGACGCCGAACGTGTCGTTGAGCCGCTCGAGCCGCTCGATCAGGGTGTTGATCCGGGTCGGATTGATGCCGGCCGTGGGCTCGTCGAGCAGCAGCACCTCGGGCTCGTTCATCAGCGCCATGGCAAGCTCGAGCAGCTTCTGCTCGCCGAAGCTGAGCTCGCCCGCCGGCAAGTGGCACTTGTCCCAAAGGCCGACGAAGGCGAGCAGCTCCAAGGCCCGTTCGCGCTCGACCACGGTCGGCCAGCCCAACATGTCGAACCAGCGCAGGCGCTGGTGCGGCACCGAGATCAGCATGTTCTCGAGGCCGTCCATCTTCGGGTAGACGCGGGTCTGCTGGAAGGTGCGGACGATGCCGAGCCGGGTGACCTCCTGGACACCGAGCCCGGTGATCTCCCGACCCTTGTAGCGGATCGAGCCGCCGTCCACCGGATGCACCCCGCTGATCGACTTGAAGAGCGTGGTCTTGCCCGAGCCGTTGGGGCCGATCAGGCCAGTGATCCGCCCGGCCTCGACGTCGAGCGAAATGCCGTTGTTGGCGACGACCCCACCGAAGGACTTGGTGACGTTGCGGATCTCGATCACGCCGTGCCCACCAGAACTGCGGGCTCGGCATCGGCCGGGCGTCCCGCGGCCACGGCCGCAGCATGCACAGCGACGGCCGACACCGTGCGCACCGTCTCGAGCGCCGTCGTGAAGCAGGGGAAGCCCGCGGCCTCCACCCGGCGTAATTTCGGCCGATGCGCGTGGAGCGCGTTCCAGAAGACATAGACAGGCTTGCCGATCGCCTGGAGCTCGGGGTCGCGGGCCAAGTCCTCCATTGCCTCGATCATCCCCTCGACGGTGGGGGCGACGTCGAGAAGACCGACGATGACCAGATCGAAAGCGCTGGAGCCGAGCAGCACCTTGATCAGCGCCGGGTACATCCCCGGGAACTCCCACCAGATGGGGGTGAGGTCGACCGGATTGCCGACCCCGGCATAGCTCGGCAGATGGCGGGCAAGCGAAGGCACGATCGCCGCCGGCGCATCGGGCACGTCGAGCCCGTGCTCGATGCAGAGCTCGGCGAGCTCGCTGCCGATGCCGCCCGAGCCCGTGATGATGGCGACCCGCTTGCCCCGCGGCAGCGGCTGGAAGGCGAGCGCCTTGGCGATGTTGAAGAGATCGCCGCTGGTCTCCGCCGGAATCGACCAGCGGCTCGCTGCCGCCGCTGCGGCCGGGGCCAGGCCCGGGGTGATGCCGAGATGGGCGAGCGACGCCCGCTGTCCGGCCCGGGTGCGGCCGAGCCGGGTGAAGACCACGGGCTTGACCTCGTGCAGGGCTTCGAGCTCCCGGGCAAAGGCCTCGCCGTCGCGCACCGATTCGAGAAAGAGGCCGACGACCTTGGTGTCCGGGTCGTGGCGCAGATAGGCCAGCACCTCGGCGATCTCGAGATCAACGGTGTTGCCGAGATCGGCGATCTTGGCGATCGGCAGCTGGTGATCCTGGGCATAGATCGCGAGCGCCATGCCGAGTCCGCCGCTCTGGGTGACGAGCGAAAGACCCCGCCCGGCCGGCGGCAAGGCGGGCAGGAGCGACGCGTTCAGCCCAAAAGGACAATTCAGCATGCCGGCCGAGTTCGGCCCGATCAGCCGCATGCCCCGCTCGGTCGCCAAGGCCAGGAGTTCCGCCTCGCGCGCTTTGCCTTCCGAAGAGAGCTCGCCGAAGCCGCCCGCGATCGCCCAGAAGAAGCGGACGTGGCCCTTCGGCACTGCCGCCACCACCGGCAGGAGCTGTTCGGCCGGCACGAGGCCGAGGGCGAGGTCGATCGGGCCCGGCACGGCGCCGAGGTCGGGGCAGCTGGGCCGCCCGTGAATGATCGCCTCGCGCGGGTTGACGAGATGAAGCTCGCCCGCGAACTCGGCGGCGAGCCGCTGGCTCACGCGATAGCCCATCTTGCCCGGCGTGTTGCTCGCACCGATGACGGCAACACTGCGCGGCTCGAAGAGTCGGTCGAGATCCGTGGTCGGCTTGCCCGTCATTTCCTTACCTCCCGCGCCGCTTGTCGAGGCCCAAGGGGGCGAGGCGCTCGCGCAGGAAGGCGCCGAAGCCGTTGGGCATGAAGATGACGACCGCAATGATGATCAACCCCATCAGGCCGACGTGGTAGGCGAGGAGGTAGCTCCAGGCCCAGGCACTCACGAACTCGAAGAAGAAGGCGGCAACGATGGGGCCGAGGACCGTGCCGGCACCGCCCAG
>SLRI01000465.1 GCA_007131045.1 Rhodospirillales bacterium | reverse complement strand
GGCACCGCCTGCCTGATCGGCCTCGCCCTCGCCATGGCCGATCCGGTCGCCCGCTCGCTCGGCGTGGTTCCCGTGCTGGCTGCCGTCTTCCTGGCGGTCGGTGGCGGCGGCCTCCTGCTCGTCACGGCCTTCGGCCGCCGCCTCGGCCGCATCGTGGCCGGCCGCCTGCCGCGGCATCGCTGGCTGTCGCGGCTGCACGACGCCCTGCCCCGGCTGCGCGAGGCGGCCTGGCGGATGCGTCGAATGCGGCCAGCCGCGTTCGTCCTGATCGTCGCCTGCTCGGTGCTCTGGAACGCGCTGGCGCTGCTCTCCCTGGTCCTCGCCGCCATGGCCGTGGGTGCGGAGGTCTCCTGGGTGACCCTCGGCTGGATGCGCGCGCTTTTGGCCATCATTCTCCTCCTGCCGATCGGCTGGGGCGGGCTCGGGGTCAGGGAGGCCAGCACGGCTGCCCTGCTCGCCCCCTATGGCATCGCCCCGGCGCTGGCCGTCGCGATCGGTGCTTTGGTCTCGCTGCGCAACATCCTCGAGGCGGTGCTCGGTGCCGGGGTCGAGCTCGCGGCCCTCTGGCGCAAGCGCCACCCGCTGCCGCCCGCCGAGGCCGCGCTCGACGCCACCCGCCTCGCAAGGTAGATCGGCCCGATCGCCCGAACTGCTATCCAAGGCCCGTCTCATGCTCGCCTCACCCAGCGCCCGGCCGACCGGCAGTGCCGCTTGGCGGCCCTACACCGTCGAGGTCAAGGCCCTCGCCCGGATCGCGCTGCCGCTGGTGCTGGCGATGATCGGCCAGATCGCGATCATGACCACCGACGTGCTGATGCTCGGCTGGCTCGGCCCGGAAGCCCTGGCCGCAACGGCCCTGGCGTTGAGCGCCTTCCACCCGGTGATGCTGTTCGGCATCGGCATCGGCACCGCCGTCACCCCCTTGGCCGCCGCAGCTCTGGCCCGGCGCGACGTCCGCGAGATGCGCCGGTCCGTTCGCCAGGGCTTTTGGGCAGCCTTGCCGTTCACCGCCTTGGCGGTGCCGGCGCTCTGGTGGATCGGCAGCGTCTTTGAGGCTATCGGCCAGGACCCGGACCTCAGCCGGAACGCCCAGCTCTACATGCGCGGCGTGCTGCCCGGCCTCCTCTTCATGCTGGTCTTCAACGTCCTTCGCTCCTATGCCACGGCGCTCGAGCACACCCGCCCCGTGCTGATCGTCACATTGCTCGCCATCCCCTTGAACGCGCTCATTAATTACGGACTGATCTTCGGCGCCTTCGGGCTGCCCAGGCTGGAAATCCTGGGCGCCGGGCTGGGCTCGGCGATCACCAACACGGTGATGGCCTCAGCCCTCCTCTGGGTCGCCCTGCGCCGGCTGCCGTTCCGCCGCCACCACATCCTCGGCCGCTTCTGGCGGCCCGACTGGCCGATCTTCAAGGATATCCACCGGATCGGCATCCCCATCGGCCTCTTTATCCTGCTCGAGGTCGGCATCTTCGCCGGATCCGCCCAGATCCTGGGCTTCATCGGGGTCTATGAGCTCGCCGCCCACCAGATCGTCATCCAGCTGGCGTCGATCACCTTCATGGTGCCCTTGGGCATCGGCCAGGCGGTCACCGCCCGGGTGGCGCTCGCCCGCGGCCGCGCCGATCCGGCGGGTGCTCGGATCGCGGGCCAGGCTTCGATGCTGCTGGCCACCGCCTTCATGAGCTGCACCGCCCTGGTCTTCTGGTTCCTCCCCGGCCCGCTGATCCGCCCGTTCCTCGACGGCAGCCCGGAATCGCTGCAGGTGCTGGCCTTCGCCACGAGCTACCTCGCCATCGCCGCGGTCTTTCAGATCGTCGACGGCCTGCAGGTCACCGCCGCCCACGCGCTCCGCGGCCTGCAGGACACCCGCGTGCCACTCCTGATCGCCGTCTTCGGCTTCTGGATCCTGGCCTTCCCGACCGCCGTCGTCCTCGGCCTCTTCACCCCGCTCGACGGCCGCGGCGTCTGGCTCGGCTTCGCCGTCGGGCTGGCGACAGCAGCACTGCTCCTGATCCGCCGCTTCCTGCGGTTGACCAGACCGCCTGCATCATAGGCTTTATATCCTAGTTCGCCTCGGCTGTCAACCCCGCTCGGGTTCGTCCGGCATCCCGGCCCTTCGGCCGACGCCGACAACCAGCCGCAAGCCGCGCCGGCAGCCGGGCGAGCGGCGCCGATCCCGCCAACGGTGCGGGTTTCAGCGCCCGACCTGCGACAAGCTGTCCCCTCGGGTTCGCTCGTAAAAGTCGGGTTCGTTCGCGTGCCAGCCGGGTTCGTTCGTCGATTCTTCGGGTTCGTTCGTCGATTTTGCGGGTTCGGTCGCGGGTTTTTCGGCCGAAATGCGCCGGTATATGCGCCATCACGATTGCTTATGGCGCATATATCGACTTTTTTCTCGGGTTAGGCGTCATATACCGACTCATTTCTCGGGTTATGTGTCGTATAGCGGCACAGCCCGAGCGGGAATGAGTCGATATATGACGCATGAGTCGGGGATTCGTATGCAGGCATATGATTCGCCATAAGCGTTTGTTATAGCAAGAATCGCGGGGAGGCAGCGCCTCCCCGCGGGCCCCTCCGGTCTTT
>SLRI01000282.1 GCA_007131045.1 Rhodospirillales bacterium | reverse complement strand
TCGGCGATGCGGCGGGTGGTCGCCGATGTGACGGGCACCACCTCCATGCCGACGCCTTCGACCAGGCGCGTCATCGGCAAGGCGACCGACCGCCGGCCGGCAACAATGAGCGCCTCGGCCAACGTGCCCGCCGAGATCGCCACGGTGGTCGCAGCGAGCAATACTGCCTCGCACCGATCGGCATTCGGCTCGTCCAACACAATCGCCATCAAGGCCGACGTGTCGACGACGATCATCCGGGGAGGCCGTCCTCGTCATAGAGGAAGTCTTGGCTGCGCGCGGCACTCGGGCCGGGGGTTGCCGCGGCCTTGCCGGCAGCCCGGACTTCCTCCAGCACGCGGCGCCGCTCCTCGGCCGTGGGCATGGTCTTGACCGGCACCAGCCGCACTACCGGCTGGCCGTGCCGGGTCAGGACGACGTCGTCGCCGCCCTCGGCCAGCCGGACGAGCTCGGACAGCTGTCCTTCGGCTTCGCTCAGAGCAACCCGCATCTCGATTCCCCATGGCAAGGAAGGTGACCCCTGAAGAGATCGATCCCGGCCGTGCCGTTTGCAAGCTCGAAGTTCTGGCTACGCGCGGGGGGCCTGGAACAGAGGGTCGGGCCTCCGTCGTGCGCTGTCAGCCGACCAGGTCGACGCGGAGTTGCTTGCCGAGGACGGCGGCGGCGCAGTGGAGGGTGTGGAGGGTGACGGAGCTGTTGTCCGGGTCGAGGAGGCGGTCGAGCTGGGTGCGGCTGGTCCGCATCTCGCGCGCCATCGCCGCCTTGGTGAGGTTGCGCGCGCGCATCGCCAAGTCGATCTGCCAGGCGAGAACGCTCTTGACCGCATGCTCGGTGGCCTCCTCGAGGATGCCTTCCTCGGCCAGGAAGTCGTCGAGCGTCGAGCCTGGCCGTCCGGCTGCTGTCTCGGTCATCGCTGTCGATCGGCTGACGTGCGCTGGCTTTCGACGTAGGCGCGGAGCACGGCGTTCATGCGGCTCTGGTAGCCGCGGCCCTGGTTGCGGAACCAGGCGAGGATGTCCTGATCGACGCGGAGCGAGATGGCTTCCTTTGCGGACTTGGGCATGACGATCTTGGCGTTGCGCCAGAAATCCTCGTCGAGCTCGATCTCGGGGGCGTCGGGGGATGTTGGGACATAGTCACCCGCGGCGATCATCTTCTCGATTTCCGCCGCCGAGTAGCGCCTGATATCTTCGTCTGCCATGGTTTCCCAACCTCCATGCACTGATGATCCGGCGGGTTTCGCCGCGCCACGTGTAGACGACGAGAAAGTACTCGCCATCCGCCTCGCCGAGTGCTCGCCAGCGCGGCTCGCCGTAGTCGTTCCGCTCGTCCTGGACGGCCAAGACCGGGCCGCGGAAAATCCGGACGGCACGCACGAAATCCACGCCACGAGCCCGGATATTGGCAGCGCGCTTGGCCTCGTCCCACTCGAAGTCACGCATGAAATATACACAGTTGTATATGCAGGTCAATCAACGCTCAGGTTGAGCGACGTGACGCCTGATCCGTCATCGTCCGACACCGGCCGCCTGGTCAATCCTGATCGACATTGCCGGGTGGGAGCGGCGGTCGACTGGTCGGGCTGCGGTCTTTGCGAAGGTGGCGACGCGCGGCTCTGGCGCGGGCGATTTGGGTGAGGGCGTGGCGGCGGAGGGCCGGGCCGTTCGCCTCCAGCACGGCCTCGAGGTAGCGGGCGATGTCCGCCTCGGTCTTCAGGTACTGCGCACTGTCGAAAGGCACCGTCTCGATCGGCATCGGCGACGTGCTCCAGGCGTTTCGCTCGCTCGTGGCGGCGACTGCGGGCGCTACGCCTGCGACCTATCGAAAAGGGGGCGCAATGGTTAAAAAATGGAGGTGTCCCCCTCGCCGCCGTTGAAACGAGGCGCAATGGTTAGAAGGGTGAGGCGTCCCCCATGCCACCGTGGAAAGGAAAGTTGACCCTGAACAGATCGATGCAGGGCGTGCCGCTTGCAAGGCCAAAGTTTTGGCGGGATGATTAGTGAGTCGCCGTGGACGGTGTTGAGGGTTCCGCGCAACTGGGCGCTGGGCGCGGGCGAGGCCGCCGATGGGGGCAAGGGCGGGGTTCGAGAGACCGGAGGTGCTCTCAGCCGCGAGCCGATCCGCTGGGACGAGGAGCGGGTGGAGCGGGAGGCGTTCGAGCGGCTGAAGGCCGAGCTGCAGCACGCCTTCGCGGCACCGGAGGAGTTTGAGTCGGCCGGTAATCGCGGCTGAGATCATAGGACGCAACGGCTAATACGGGACGTGTCAAGGGAAGCCGCTCCACTTAAGCGCAACTCTCAAGGCGAACATTGTCATGGAGATACCATTTAATCACCAACTTCTCTACAAAATCGAATCCCCAATAGACGTCTCTATGCTGGGCGCATCCCTCATTGCGCACGATAAGATTATCCGTCTGGCGCCAAAGGTACTGGAATCGCTGATACCAGGACTTTCAATTCCCGAAATTAATCCTGATTATCCGCTATCCTCATCCAGCGATCATGACCCGGTACGGCCGCGGTTTCGCCTGCAGCCCGGCCCACATCAGCCGCTCGGTCATGGTATCGAGCTGGTAGCGGCGGTTGAAAC
>SLRI01000555.1 GCA_007131045.1 Rhodospirillales bacterium | reverse complement strand
GTGCTGGTCACCGCCCACGACGCCTTTCAGTATTTCGGCCGGGCCTACGACATCGAGGTGATGGGCATCCAGGGCCTCTCGACCGAAAGCGAGGCCGGCCTCGCCCGGATCGGCGAGCTGGTCGACATTCTGGTCGAGCGCGAGGTCGGCGCCGTCTTCGTCGAGAGCTCGGTTGCCGACCGCAACATCAGGGCCTTGATCGAAGGCGCCGCTGCCAAGGGCCACAGCGTCAGCATCGGCGGCGAGCTCTTCTCCGACGCCATGGGTGCGCCGGGCACCTACGAGGGCACCTATGTCGGCATGCTCGACCACAACGCCACGGTGATCACCCGGGCATTGGGCGGCACCGCCCCCGAGACCGGCCTCAACGGCCGCCTGGCCGCCGGCAGCTGAGCCGCATGGCAAAGCCCCTGCTCCGGGACGTCACGACGCCCGACCCGGTCCGCCCGCTGGTGGTCAAGGGCCTGACCGTCGCCTATCACAGGAAGCCCGTCCTCTGGAACATCGACTACACCAGCCCGGAGCAGGGGCTGGTCGCCATCGTCGGCCCCAACGGTGCGGGCAAATCCACGCTGATCAAGGCGATCCTCGGCCTCGTCCCGGTGCTCTCGGGCCAGATGACGGTCCAGGGGCTGCCGGCGGCCAAGGCCAAGGGCCGGATCGGCTACGTCCCGCAAAGGAGCTCGGTCGACTGGGACTTTCCGGTCACGGCATTGGATGTCGCGACCATGGGCCTCTACGGCCAGATCGGCTGGCTCCGGCCGATCCGAAAGCGCCACCGCGAGGCCGCGATGGCGCAGCTCGAAGCTGTCGGCATGGCCGATCTCGCGCATCGGCAGATCGGCCAGCTCTCGGGCGGCCAGCAGCAGCGCGTCTTCCTCGCCCGGGCCCTGGCCCAGGACGCCGACCTCTACCTCATGGACGAGCCCTTCGCCGGCGTCGATGCCGCGACCGAAGCCGCCATCCTCGACACCCTGCGCCGCCTGGACGAGGCCGGCAAGACGGTGATCTGCGTCCACCACGACCTCGAGACCGTGGCCAGCTACTTCGACCACGTGCTGCTGTTGAACCTGAAGAAGGTGGCCGACGGCCCTGTCTCCACGACCTTCACGAGCGCCAATCTGCAGACCACCTATGGCGGCCGCCTGGCCCCGAGCGAACTTTTGGCCGCGAGCTGAGCCATGCTGGCCGAGCTCTGGCGCTTCCTCTCGCTCGATGCCGGCTACAACGCCGCCGTCGTCGTCATCGGTGCCGCCATCCTGGGTGCGGGCGGCGGCGTCGTCGGCTGCTTCGGCCTCCTGCGCAAGCGCTCGCTCTTGAGCGACGCCGTGAGCCACGCCACCCTGCCCGGCATCGCCCTCGCCTTCATCACCATGGCCTTCCTCACCGGCCAGGGCCGCCAGCTGCACTGGCTGATGCTGGGGGCCGCGGGTGCTGCCCTCCTCGCCGTGCTGGCCGTCGGCTGGATCAAGAACCGCACCCGTCTGCCCGAGGATTCCGCCATCGGCACCGTGCTCGCCACCTTCTTCGGCGCCGGCATCGTGCTCTTGTCCGTCATCCAGACGATGCGGACCGGCGGGCAGGCGGGGCTCGAATACCTGCTCTTGGGCTCGGCCGCCGGCATGCTGCTGGGCGAGGCGCAGCTGGTGGCCGTGGCATCCCTGGTCGTCACGCTGGTGGCCCTCCTCTTCCTCAAGGAGTTCGGCCTCGTCGCCTTCGACGAGGACTACGCCCGCGCCATGGGCTACCCGACGGCCCGCCTCGACCTCTTGATGATGGCGCTCCTGGTGGGCATCACCGTCATTGGCCTACCGATCGTCGGCCTCGTCTTGATCATCGCCATCGTCATCATCCCGCCCGTGGCCGCCCGCTTCTGGACCGACCGCCTGTTGCCGATGATCGGCATCGCCGCCTTCATCGGCGCCATCGGCGGCTATCTGGGTGCCGCGATCTCCGGCATCCGCCCCAATTTGCCGACCGGCGGCATCATCGTCCTCACGCTGACAGCCCTCTTCGCCATGAGCCTGCTCCTCGCCCCACGCCGCGGCGTGCTCGCGCAAGCCGTCCGCTACCTCCGCTTTCGCCTCACCATCGCCGAACGCCAGGGCCTCCTGGCCATCGCAGCATGCCAACCCGTCCTCGAACCCCTCTCGCGGCTGCGCCTGAAGCGCCAGGGCTGGCTCACCGCCACCGGCCAGCCGACCACCACCGGCCTATCGGCTGCCCGGCGCATCGCCCGCGACCAGGCGCTCTGGGACCGCTGGCTCGAGGACTACCCGGGCGAGGCTTTCGCCAGCGACCACTGGGCCACGGGGCCGATCGAGCAGGCGCTGCCCGCCGACCTCGTGGCCGAGCTCGACCGCCGGGTGCGGGCGGCACACCCGGCATGATCGACAGCCGATGATCGACAGCCGATGATCGACGTTGGCGAGTTCCTGCAGATCGACCTGCCACCGATGCTGCTGGGCACCTTGGCCGCCCTCGCGTGCGGCCTTTTGGGCAACTTCCTGGTGCTGCGCCGGCAGAGCCTGATGGGCGACGCCTTGAGCCACGTGGTGTTGCCCGGCATCGTCGTGGGCTTTCTCGTCTCGGGCACCACCGGCAG
>SLRI01000494.1 GCA_007131045.1 Rhodospirillales bacterium | reverse complement strand
GATGGCGCTGTTCTTGCCGGGCCGGCGGCGGCTATAGGGTTCGGACATGAGCGCACCATTGGATGAGATCATCATCGAGATCGCGGTGATCGGGGCGGCCCAGCGGGTCAGTGCCTTGGACCCGGCCAGTCTGGTCGAGGTGGTGTTTCAGGCGCCGCTCGGCACGGATCGGGCGACCGTGCTGCGGATCGCCCGGCAGAAGCTCGCCTATCGGCTGGGCCGGGAGACCGAGCGGCGGGGCGGGCCGCCGGATCGGGGTGGCACGCTGGTTTAGCTGGTGCCTTGCAGGTGGCGGCGGATGCCGTCGACCAGGTCGCCGGGCGAGGCCTGGTGGCCGAAATGGGTGACGTAGCGGTTGTCGCCGTCCATCAGGTAGGTGAAGGTCGAGTGGTCGACCAGATAGTCGGTGGCCTGCTCGCTCTCGGCCTTGCGGTAGTAGACCCGGTAGGCCTTGGCGGCGGCGTCGGTCTCCTCGAGGCTGCCGGTGAGCCCGACCATCTCGGGGTGGAAGAGGTCGACATAGTCGGCGATGGCGTCCACCGTGTCGCGCTCGGGATCGACGGTAACGAAGATCGGCACCACCTTCGCCTGCTCCTCGGGGGTCAGCTGGTCGTAGGCGGCGGCGATGGTGGCGAGGCCCAGGGGGCACATGTCGGGGCAGTAGGTGTAGCCGAAGAACATCAGCTTGCTCTGCCCGGCGAAGTCGGCCTCGGTGACCCGGGTGCCGGTGTGGTCGACCAGGCTGAAGGGCCCGCCGACCAGCGCCTCGCCCTGGCTCTCGGCCACCCGCTCGAGCTGGCCGGCGAACGGCCAGAAACCGGCCACGTAGGCGGTGGCCAGGACGAGAACGACGAGCGCCACGGTGAGCGTGATCGCGGCCGAGACGAGCTTGTGGACCATGGGGACTCCCGAATTCAGTACCTCACCCGAATATGCATCAACCGATGCCGCCGGCCCAGCCCGAGCCGACGGATTGCGCCCGCTGGTCGCGGCCGGCGTTGGATGACAGCCTCAATGATTGACTAAATTCCTATTTATGGCTAACCTGTCGCTCCCGTCGAGATGGAGCCGAGACATGGCCAAGCGCCAGCGTACTGATGCCCCCCCCAAGCGCCAGCGCAGTGAAGCCCAACGAGCGGCCAGTCGCGCCAACGGGCGTCGATCGCGCGGTCCGAAGACCGCCGAGGGCAAGAGCCGTTCGCGCGGCAATGCGCTGCGCCACGGCTTGCGGGCGACCTCGCTCGCGGTGCTGCCGGCAACGACCAGCGGGCCGGCCACCGAACTGATCGAGGCGGTGCAGCAGCAACTCGCGCCTTCGGACGTGATCGAGGCGGAGTGCGCCGAGGGGATCGCCATGGCGCTCTGGCGGCTGCGCCGGGCGCGTCATCTCGAGGAGGCGATCCTCGCCGGCGCCGAGCGGCCGGGCGGCGAGAACGAGCTCGCCACGGCGTTCTCGCGGCGGGCCAACGGTGCCGGTGCGATGGCGCTGCTGCTGCGCTACCGCAACCAGGCAATGGGCGAGCTCGACCGCTGGTTCCGGCTGCTAGAGGCGCGCCGGTCGGGCGCGTCGGACCCGGCGGCGCCGGGTTCCACTACGATACCGGGGGGTGCTGCGATGCCGACCGGGGATGCGGCCGCCGATGCCGCAAACGACAACCGGCCGGTCGGGGCGCCGCTCAGTTGACGTAGTATTTCTGGTACTTGCCGTAGTACTGCCCGACGTCGCCATAGCCGTAATAGGCGTGCTTCTTGACGTCGACCTGGGTGAGCACCGACCCGCCGATCTTGGCATCGATCTCGAGCAGCGTGGCCAGGCCGTTGCGCGCGGTGTCGGCCGGGGTCTTCTCCCACTGGGTGACGAACAGCACCTTGTCGACCAGCCGTGTCACCAGCTTCGAATCGGTGACCCCCAGGAGCGGCGCCGAATCGATCACCACATAGTCGTAGCGGTGCCGCAGATCCTTCATCAGCTGCTGCATCTTGCGGCTCGCCAGGAGGTCGGTCGGATTGGCGGTCTGCCGCTTGATCGGCAGGTAGTCGATGCCGGTGTCGACGTCGTGGGCGATCACCTCGTCGAGGGCCCGCTCCCCGGCCAGATGCTCGACGAAACCGACCTGCGGGCGTGCCTTGAGATCACGATGCACGCTCGGATGCCGCAGATCGAGGTCCATCAGCAGCACCTTCTGGTCCGAGCGGGCGGCGAACGTGGCGAGGCTCAGGGCCAGCGTGCTCTTGCCCTCCTGCGGCAGCGACGAGGTGACGAGGATCAGCTTGGGCGGGTTGTCGACGTCGGTGAGCTGCAGCGAGGTGTAGATGGCGCGGATCGATTCGGTGTAGGCCGAAAGCGGCTTGGCCATCAGGTAGTGATGCGGCAGCATCCCGCGCTTGAGCTTGTCGAGCCGGGGCACCAGACCGAGCGCGTGCAGGCCGAGCAGCTCCTCGACCTGCCTGCCGCTGCGGATGCCGTTGTCGAGCCGCTCGAGCAGCAGGGCCAAGAGGCCGCCGAGCATCAGCGAGGCGGTGAAGCCGACCGCCGTGAACAGCGTGGTACCCGGCGTGCTCGGCCGGTCAGGGGCCGCGGCGCGGCTGATCACCCGGCTGTCGGCCTCGATGATCTCCTGCTGCTCGCGGGTCTCCTTGAAGCGCTGCAGGAAGGCCTCGTAGAGCTGACGGTTGGCGTGCGCCTCGCGCTCGAGCTCGCGCAGCTGGACGTAGAGGCCGCGCTCCTGCTCGGTGCGACCGCTGAGGGCCTCGACCTCGGCCTCGACGGAGCGGACGCGGCCGGCGAGCACCTGCAGCTCGTTTTCGCTGTTCTGGATGATCCGGTCGACCTCGACCCGGATCTTCGCCTGCAGGTTGGCCTTCTCGGCGACCAGGTTCTGCATCCGCGGATGGCGCTCGCCGTAATAGGTGCGGAGCTCCGATTCCTGCCGCAGGAGCTGGGCTTCCTGCTGGCGCAGATTGACGATGACGACAGAGCTCAGCACCTCGGCTACACTGTCGAGGCTCTCGCCGCGGCCGCGCATGCTGCGGATCTGCTGCAGCCGCGTGCGCTTCTCGGCGAGCAGGGCCCGCGCCTGGGAGGCCTCGCGGCTGAGATCGGCGAGCTCCTGCTCGAACAGCGAGATGCCGCGGGCGTCGATCAACTCGTGCGCGAGGCGGTAGTTCTCGACCGCCTCCTCGGCGAGCCGGACATCCTCGCGCAGGCTCTCCAGCCGGTTGCCGAGCCAGCCCGAGGCCTTGGCGGTGGCCGCGAGCTTGGCGTCGAGCTGGTCCTTGACGTAGAGTTCGGCTGCGGCGTTGGCGATGCGGGCGGCCTTGGCCGGGCTCACCGAGGTGAAATTGACCGCGATGACATACGAGCGGCCTTCCTGGCGCACCTGGAGGCGACGGTCGAAGCTGTCGATCGCCGCCTGCGCCACGAAGCCCGCGTCGTGCAGCAACGCCGCCGGCAGCGGCTCCTCGGCGAGGCCCGAGGCGATCAGCCACTCGTCCGGCAGCCAAGCGACGAAGCGATCCCAGGGGCCGGCATATTTCAGCTCCAGCGCCCGGTCGTCGCCGCGCAACGCCGCGTTGAACTCGGCATCGTCGAACAGGTTGAGCCTGGTCATCACCCGTTCGATCAGGTCGCGCGACTTGAGCACCTTGATCTGCGTGTCGACGGTTGCCGTGTCGGTGCCGAGGCCCTGCATGACCTGCTCGACATTGACCACCCGGCTCTCGCGCGGCTCGATCATCAACAGCGCCGTCGCCGTGAAGCGTGGCGTCTGCTGCAGGCCGATCAGGGTGGCCAGCGTCGTCAGCAGGAGGACGCACGAGATGATCACCCAGCGCCGCCGCTTGATGATGCCGATGATCTCCTTGATGTCGATGCCCGGCTCGTCCATCGGCATCGCCCAGCCCTGCGGCGGCTGCTGAGGCGCGAACGTCGACGGGGTCGCAGGCGAGGAATGGGTCATCGGGGTGCCAATCGTTGTCATGCTGCTCGGATGCTAAACAGCACGAAACAGTTAAGATTCGCTTAACGCCGACAACCTACACGATCTTTTTTCGCCTATAAAGTGATAAACGTGCGCTAAAATCGCCTTATAGGGGATCTCGATCTCCCACCCCGAGCGTCCTCAGCAGCGTGTCGAGCAGCGGGCTTTCCGGCGCAAAAAGCCGATCGAGCGCGGTGAAGTGGTCGGCACCGGCCAGCTCCTGGTAGGCGCACGGTGCCTCGTGCTGTCGCCAGGCCGCGACGAAATCCCGGCTCTGGCGGCGGAACTCGTCGCTTTCCAGTGCTCCCACGGCGACGGTGAGAGGCGTCGGGGCCGTGGGTGCGAGATCGATCGGGCTCGCCGCCAGCACCTCCGCCGTCGTCAGTTGCAGGGCCGGCTGCAGGTAGGTGAAGGGGAAGGGCCGCAGGTCGAAGAGGCCGCTCAGGGCCAGGGCGCGCTCGACCAGGCCGTCCGGCAGGCCGTACTGCCCGCTCCAGTCGGTGGCCAGGGCCATCGCCACGAGGTGACCGCCGGCGGAGTGGCCCGAGAGGGTCAATCGCCCCGGATCACCGCCGAAGCTCGCCGCGTGCTGGTGGCACCAGGCCAGGGCGGCGCGGATCTGGCGGACGATCTCGACGATCGAGACCGCGGGGCAGAGAGCATAGTTGACGATCACGGCGGTGACTCCGCGGGCGCCCACGGGTTCCGCCACCCAGGCAAAATCGCGCGCGCTGAAGCGTCGCCAGTAGCCGCCGTGAACGAAGACGTGCACCGGCGCCGGGCCAGCTGTCGGGCGAGCGGCCGGCCCGGCGGGAAAAATGTCGAGATACTCGGCCAGGGTCGGCCCGTAGCGGACGCCGAGGCGGCCGCCGCCCTCGGCCACGGTCGCTGCACTGCGCGCCTGCCAGGCCGCCATCATACCCGCGGCATCTTCGGCCGTACGTGATGGATCGTAAGCGGCATCGAGCGCTGCCTGATCGGTGAAGTCGCGGTAGAGCCGCATCCGTGCTTCCCTCGTCGAGCCCGGCCTCGTCGACGCGCCGGCTCGTGATCCGCGCTCGATCTTCGATCTTCGAACGGCGGGGCGCTCAGCCGCCGGTGACGTCGTCCTGCAGCGGCCCGCCTCGATGATCGACGACCGCGGGCGCCGGTGCGCTGAACTCGATGTCGGTGATTTGCATGCGCAGTGTCAATTCGGCGCTGGAGATGGCGGAGATCAGGGGAATCCCCTCGGCGGTGACGCACGCCGTGGCGCGCAGCGGCGCGCCGTTGCTGGTGCCGAACGCTCGATACCGCTCGCAAGGGAGGCCGAGGTGACTGTCGACCCCGTCGCGCTCGATCCGCAGCGGCCCGTCGGCGATCCGCTCGGCGCGGCTGAACGGGTGGAGCAGGCTGGCGGTTGCCCCGCCGCTCGGCAGAACGGAGGTCTTGCCGAAATCGATCACCGCCACCCACTCGCCATGCCGGTCGAAGATCATCTCGATGCGATCGTTGGCGACCACCAGCACCTGGTGCACCCTGTGATCGCTGCGCGACAGATCGAAAGGCATGGTGCCGAAGCGGGACGAGGTCACGGTTCCAGAGGCTACGAAGTCTGCTTGCGGTGTCGGCACGTCGACGGTCTCGGCGAAGCCGCCGTCGAGGCCGGCGATCCCCCAGCCGATCACCGCCCCGATCAACCCGGCGCCGAACCGCCGCTTTCGCATTCTACCAGCTCCCCTGGCTACCAGCTCCCCCGGCTACCAACTCCCCTGGACGCCGGTCATGGCCACCCTCTGCTGTCGGAGGTAACCCGATACGGGCTTCGCGGATCCCGATATGTCCATTCAAATTAGCCGAACCGCTCGCCGGATCAACCTCCAGGTATGCCTTCGTCTATAGCCGCCCATCAGGCGCCGAGGCTTATCATCTCTCGACGCGCCGCGCCACCGGGTCGCGGCCGGCCGGCCCCCAATCGTGCTAGACAGCATCGATTGAGGCAGGTCAATGCGTGCCGCCTGCGCTCTCGCGCAGTTGTGGGCGGCGGCAGGTGGCCGCGACAAGCTGGCAGGCAGGTGTCGATTGAGTGAGGTCGTCGAGGTCGAGAGTGTCCAGTCTCGACAAGAGCAACGCAGCTCGCCGCTCTATCAAGGACGGGTCGAGGTCTATGCGAAGGCGGTCCATGGTCGGTTCCGCACGATCAAATGGGTCGGTCTCGCGATCATGCTCGGCATCTACTACCTGGCACCCTGGCTGCGCTTCGATCGGGGCCCGAACGTGCCCGACCAAGCGATCCTGGTCGATATGGCCGGGCGTCGGCTCTACTTCTTCTGGATCGAGATCTGGCCGCAGGAGGTCTACTACCTCACCGGGCTGTTGATCATCGCCTCCTTCGCGCTGTTCTTCGCCACGGCGCTGTTCGGCCGAATTTGGTGCGGCTTCGCCTGTCCGCAGACCGTCTGGACCGATCTCTTCATGGCGGTCGAGCGGCGCATCGAGGGTGATCGCAACGAGCGGATGCGCTTCGACAGGCAGCCCTGGACGGCGGCGAAGTGGCAAAAGCGCATCACCAAGCACGCGGTCTGGTTCCTGATCGCCTTTCTGACCGGCGGCGCCTGGATCATGTACTTCAACGACGCGCCCACCGTGGTGGTCGACTTCTTCACCGGCCAGGCGAGCGCCGTCGTCTATTTCTTCACCTTCCTGTTCACCGCGACCACCTACGTCCTGGCCGGAATCTCGCGCGAGCAGGTCTGCACCTATATGTGCCCGTGGCCGCGCATCCAGGCGGCCCTTGTCGACCAGGACACGATGGCGGTCACCTACGAGGCCTGGCGCGGCGAGCCACGGGGCAAGCACAAGAAGGGGGAGAGCTGGGAGGGCCGCGGCGACTGCGTCGACTGCAAGCAGTGCGTCTCGGTCTGTCCGACCGGGATCGACATCCGCGACGGCTTCCAGCTCGAATGCATCGGCTGCGGGCTCTGCATCGACGCCTGCAACGACGTCATGGCCAAGGTCGGCCGGCCGCCCAATCTCATCAACTACGACAGCGAGCGCAACCAGGAGATCAAGGCGAAGGGCGAAACGCCCGTCTATCCCTTGGTGCGGGCGCGCACCATGCTCTATGTCGGCGTCCTGGTGCTCACCGCCGCGGTCATGGCGGGCACCTACCTGATGCGGGCGACGACCGAGCTCACCGTCATCCCGGAGCGCAATCCGCTGTTCGTCACCATGGCCGACGGCAGCATCCGCAACGGCTTCGACGTGCGCATCCTCAACAAGGCACACGAGGATCGGTCGTACACGCTGACCCTCGGCGACGACGCGCCGGCGCACAGCCTGGGCACGCCCGCGGGCGACATGGGCGATGCCCTGACCCTGGTGGCACCCGCCGACGACGTGACCACGCACCGGGTGTTCGTCCGCGTGCCGCCCGAGAGCTTGACCGCGTCGTCGACGCCGATCACCATGGTGTTGACCGAGATTGCTACCGGCGAGGAGCGTCGGATCTCGACCGTCTTTCGGGGACCAGAGCCGTGAACGAAGAGCCGGGTTCTAGTCGGCAACGAGCGAACGCTGCGAAGCGGGGAAGCTGGATCCCCTGGATCTTCGTCGCCGGCTTCGGCGTGGTGTTTTGCGTCAACGCCATCATGGTCTACGTCGCCGCCACCACCTGGACCGGGATCGCGGTCAATCGCTCCTACGACAAGGGGCTGCACTACAACCGCAATCTCGAAGCCGCATCACGGATGGCGACCCTCGGCTGGCAGGCCTCGATCGAGACCGAACTCACGGCCGAACGCGCCGGCACCGTCGCCGTCAAGGTGACCGACAACGGCGGCGCGCCGCTCTACCGGGCCGATGTCGTCGTCGAGTTCGAGCGGCCGACCCACGAGGGCTACGACTTCGTGGTGCCGCTCGAGGCCGCGGGCTCCGGCCTCTACAGCGCCGCCTTCGCCGCACCGCTCGACGGCTTGTGGAATCTGCGCCTGATCGTCACCCGCGACGAAGACCTGTTCGTAGCCACCGAGCGGATCGTCTTGCGGTGACCGCCGCCCCCGGCGCCGGGCTGGGCGGCGGCGTTGCCGAAGCGTCGGCGCTGCCGACCGCCGGCGACGTCGCCAGCTTCGTCAAGGGCGACCCGGCGAGCGGGCTGAAGACGCTGCAGCTGATGGTCGAGAACGTCCATTGCGGCGGCTGCGTGAAGAAGATCGAGCGCGCGCTCGCGGTCGAGCCGGACGTGCAGACGGGTCGGCTCAACCTGACCACCCGGCGGCTGACGATCGAGTGGATCGGACCGGCGGGCCGCGGCAACACGCTGGTCGAGAAGATCGAGGCGCTGGGCTATCCGGTCGTGCCCTTCGATCCCGAAGCGCTGGCCATCGCCGACAACCGCTACGAGCGCGAGCTGTTGAAGTCGATGGCGGTCGCCGGCTTCGCCACCGGCAACGTCATGCTGCTCGCGGTGTCGATCTGGGCCGGCCATTTCAGCGGCATGGGCGATGCGACCCGGACCTTCATGCACTGGGTCCAGGCGCTGATCGTGCTGCCGTCGATCGCCTATGCCGGAAGGCCCTTCTTCCGCTCCGCCATCAAGGCGCTCAAGGCCGGCACCACCAACATGGACGTGCCGATCTCGGTCGCGGTCATCCTGACCCCGGCGATGTCGCTGTTCGAGACCATCCGCCAGGGTGACCACGCCTATTTCGACAGTGCCATCATGCTGCTCTTCTTCCTGCTGATCGGCCGCTATCTCGACAGCCGGGCCCGGGGCGTGGCGCGCTCGGCGGTCGAGCGGCTGCTGGCGCTGCGCGCTGCCGCCGTCACCCTCCTCTTGCCGAACGGCCGGACGCGCAGCGTGCGCCCGGAGATGCTGGAAGCCGGGCAGACCGTGCTGGTCGCCGCCGGCGAGCGGATCGGCGTCGACGGCACCGTCAAGGAGGGCCGCAGCGAGATCGACACCAGTGCCATCTCCGGCGAGACGGTGCCGGTCGCTGCCGAGCCCGGGGCGCGCGTCTTCGCCGGCACGGTCAATCTCCAGGCGCCGCTGGAGATCACCGTCCGGGCCGTTGGCGAAGGCACGCTCCTGGCCGAGATCGTCGAGTTGATGGAGCTCGCCGAGCAGAAGCGTGGCCGCTTCGTCGCACTCGCCGACCGCATCGCCCGGTCCTATGCGCCCCTGGTCCACACCCTGGCGCTGGGCACGTTTCTCGGCTGGTGGCTGGTCATGGGGGCAGCTTGGCAGACGGCACTGCTCTACGCCATCGCGGTGCTGATCATCACCTGCCCCTGCGCGCTCGGCCTGGCCGTCCCGGCCGTTCAGGTGATCGCGAGCGGCCGCCTGATGGTCCGTGGCATCCTGTTGAAATCGGCCACGGCGCTCGAGCGGCTGGCCGAGGTGGACACCGTCGTCTTCGACAAGACGGGAACCTTGACCGAGGGCGATCTGGTCCTGGCATCGGCGCCGATCGATCCGGCGCGGCTTCGCCTTGCGGCCGGCCTCGCCCGCAACTCGCGCCATCCCCTGGCCCGGGCATTGGTGCGGGCAGCGCCGGATGCGCCCCTGGTGCGCGGGGTCGAGGAGCGGCCGGGGCTGGGCCTCGCCTGGCCCGGCGAAGCCGGCGAGGTGCGCCTCGGGCGGCGCGACTGGGTAACGGAAGTCGCCCTGGGCACGCCAGCGGGCGAGGAGGCCGGCATCGGCCCCGAGCTCTGGCTCGGCGAGCCCGGCCGGGCGCCGCAGCGCTTCGTCTTTATGGACCAGCCCAAGGCGGACGCCGCCGCCACCGTCGCCGCGCTGAGGGCCCGGGGGCTCGAGGTGCAGCTCCTCTCGGGCGACCGTGCCGGCCCGGTCGAGGCCCTGGCCCGGGTGGTCGGCATCGAGACTTGGCGCGCCGGCTGCCGGCCCGACGAGAAGGTCGCGCATCTCCGCGATCTGTCCGCCCAGGGGCGCCGGGTGATGATGGTCGGCGACGGGCTCAACGACGCGCCGGCGCTGGCCGCAGCGCACGTCTCGATGTCCCCGGCCTCGGCGGTCGACATCAGCCAGACCGCGGCCGACGCGGTCTTCCAGGGTCGCCGCCTGGCGCCGGTGGTCACCACCCTCGACACCGCGCTCAACACCCGACGGCTGGTCAAGCAGAACCTCGGCATGTCCTTCGGCTACAACATCCTCACCGTGCCGATCGCGGTCCTCGGCTTCGTCACCCCGCTGATCGCGGCGATCGCCATGTCGGCGAGCTCGCTCCTGGTGGTCGGCAACGCGCTGCGGCTGAACTGGGCCAAGGAGCCGGCCCGCTGAGCGGCTGCCGCGACCACGGCGCCGCCGGAGGTCGTCAGCCGCTCGCGAGAACCGTGACCGGCCAGGGGCTGAAGGCCCAGCCGAGGTCGATGCCGCCTTCCTGATCGAGGTCACCGAGCAGCGGCCGCCAGCGGCGATCCTCGAGCTCT
>SLRI01000626.1 GCA_007131045.1 Rhodospirillales bacterium | reverse complement strand
CGGGGTCGAGGTCCTCGGCGAGACTGGTGAAGCCCGAGATGTCGGTGAACATGATGGTCATCGGCCGAAGCCGCGGCCGGCCGATGTCACGTTCGGGATAGCGCAGGACGTAGTCGACGAGGTCGCGCGGCAGGTAGCGGACGAAGCAGCCGAGTGCGCCGACCATGGCGTTGAGCGAGCGTTCGGCGTCGTCGAGCTCGCGGATCCGCGAGCCGCTCAGCGGCCGGATATGGTCGAGCTGAAGCGTGCTCACGGCCTGGGCGGTGGCGGCGATCTCTGTCGCCGGGCGCGCCAGCTTCCTGGCGAGCAGCACGGCACCCCCGAGGCTGAGCAGGATCAACAGGCCGGCGAGCAGCGTCGCCCGGTTCAGCGCCTGCCACTCGCGGCCGATATCCTCGCCGCGAAAGTAGCCGCCGATCAGCCAGGGCACGTCGCGTCCCTCGGTGAGCGTGTCGTAGAGGTAGACGTAGCTGCCGATCTCGCCGGTGGCGTAGTGGGCGTCGATGCCGAACTCTACGAGGTTGCGCTCCTCGAAGCCCGCGGCCCAAATCGCCGCCAAGGCCGGATCGCCGAGCTCGGCCAAGGTCGGCAGCGGCGCTTCGCGGCTGACCAGGCTGCCCGGATGCATCAGGTCGGCATGCGCCAAGACCCGCTCGCGGCCGTAGAGAATGAAGGTGCCGATCTCGCCCGGGGTCGCGATCGTCGCCATGAAGGCCGAAAGCGCCGGCACCGAGGTGGTCGCCACCACCGCCCCGCGCAGCTCGCCGCCGACCCGCGTCGGCCGCGAATAATGGACGAGCGTGGTTCCGGCATCGGCGACGAAGAGCGGTTCGCCCCAGCCGGGCTCGGCCGCCTCGTCGGTCTCGAGAAACGCCAGCGCCCGGGCCATCCCGGGATCGTCCGTCCAGCGGCCGAGGGAGAACCCGATGTCACCCGCCTGGTCGCGGAAGGTGACGACGAGGCGGCCGTCGACATCGGCGAACGCCGCGGCATTCAGCTGCGGTGCGGCGGCCAGCGCGTAGCGCAGCGCGTAGACCAGCGCCTCGGGCTCGCCGGCATCGATCTCGCCCACAGCGATCCGCCGGCTGATCTCGTCGGTCAGCGCCTCTGCCGGGGCCAGGAACTGCAGGGTGCGGGCCTCGACAAGTGTCAGCACCAGGGCGGCCTTGTCGCTCAACAGGCGCAAGGTGTTGTCCCGCGCGGTACCGAGTGTCAGCCAGAGCACGAGGCCGAGCGAGACCAGCATGGCGAGCCCGATGGTGCCGCCGAGAAAGACGCTCAGCGGTAAACGACGCCGCGTTGCGGCGGGGGGTAGCCGACTGCGCGGCGCGGCTCGGTGATGCGGGCTCGGTTCGCTCATGATGGCACAGTCTAAAAGCCCCCGGCCGGGGCGGCCAAGCGGCATCGTCGGCGGCCCGCGCGGGCGGACTTTCGGTGTGGCCCGCGCACTGCTAGAGACACGGGCCAGAGCCGTCTCGCCGCTCGACGGAGTCCAGGATGATCCCCCGCTACAGCCGCAAGGCCATGACCGCCGTGTTCGCCCCGGAGAACAAGCTCCGACTCTGGCTCGAGGTCGAGCTCATCGTCGCCGAGGCGATGGCCGAGCTCGGCCAGATCGACCGGCAGGCGGTGGGCCGGCTGCGTGCCGCGACCGCGGCGTCGCTGGACCGGCTGATCGATCCACCGGCGATCGACGCGATCGAGGCCACCACCCGGCACGACGTCATCGCCTTCTTGACCCATGTCGAGAACGTCGTGGGCGCCGACGCCCGGCTCCTGCATCTCGGCATGACCTCCTCGGACCTGCTCGATACCACCCTGGCCTTGCAGCTGCGCGAAGCCGGCCGGCTGATCATGGCCGAGCTCGCGACACTGCTCGCCGTCCTCGCCCGGCGGGCGCGGCAGCACGAAGGCGACATCTGCATCGGCCGCAGCCACGGCATCCACGCCGAGCCGACCACCATGGGGGTCAAGCTCGCGGGCTTCTATGCCGAGTTCGCCCGGCAGCAGAACCGCTTGGCCGCCGCGATCCGCGACGTCGCCACTTGTGCGATCTCGGGCGCGGTCGGCACCTTCGCCAATATCGACCCCCGGGTCGAGGCGATGGTGGCGGAACGACTGGGCCTCGAGGTGGAGCCCGTCTCGACCCAGGTGATCCCGCGCGACCGCCACGCCGCCTTCGCCTGCGCGCTCGGCCAGATCGCGAGCTCGATCGAGCGGCTGGCGACCGAGATCCGGCATTTGCAGCGCAGCGAGGTGCGCGAGGTCGAGGAGTTCTTTCATGCGGGGCAGAAGGGCAGCTCGGCGATGCCGCACAAGCGCAACCCGGTGCTCTCCGAGAACCTCACCGGCCTCGCCCGGATGATCCGTGCGGCCGTGGTGCCGGCGCTCGAGAACGTCGTGCTCTGGCACGAGCGCGACATCGCCCACAGCTCGGTCGAGCGGGTGATGCTGCCGGACAGCTGCATCCTCACCGATTTCGCGCTCTCCCGGCTCGGCGGGATGATGGAAAAGCTGGTCGTCCATCCCGAGCGGATGCGGCGCAATCTCGATGCGACGCACGGGCTCTACAACAGCCAGACGGTGCTCTTGGCGCTGATCGATGCCGG
>SLRI01000569.1 GCA_007131045.1 Rhodospirillales bacterium | reverse complement strand
GCCTTCGCCTATCGCGCCGAACGCGACGCACAGGTGGTGGCGAAGCTGCGCCGGGCCGGCGCCATCCCGATCGGCAAGACCAATCTCGACCAGTTCGCAACTGGCCTCGTCGGGGTTCGCACCCCCTACCCTGTTCCCAGGAATGCACTAGACCCGGCCATCGTCCCGGGCGGATCGTCCTCGGGCTCGGCGGTCGCCGTGGCGCACGGCCTCGTCGGCTTCGCTCTCGGCACCGATACGGCAGGCTCCGGGCGCGTGCCGGCCGCGCTCAACAACATCGTGGGCCTCAAGCCGAGCTTGGGGCTCGTTTCCAGTAGCGGCGTGGTTCCCGCCTGCCGGACCCTCGACACCGTCTCGATCTTCGCGCTGACCGCCGCCGATGCCCATGCGGTCCTGGCGGTCGCCGCCGGCTTCGATCCTGCCGACCCGTTCGCCCGACCGTACGGCCCCAGCCTCTGGTCAGCGCCGCCGCCGGAGTTCCGCCTGGGTGTACCCGACGCGCCGAGCCGGGAGTTCTTCGGCGACAGTGAGCAGTCAGCCGCGTTCGCTGCCGCCCTCGACGATCTCCGCGACATGGGCGCCAGCATCGACGAGCTCGACTTCAGCCCGTTCTTCGAGGTCGCGGCCATGCTCTACGAGGGAGCCTGGGTCGCCGAACGGCTGACCGTGATCGAGGACCTGCTGGCGCGGCAGCCCGACGCCGTCCATCCGGTGACCCGGCAAATCGTCACTGCGGCCGAGCGGCTCTCGGCCGCCGACGCGTTTCGCGGCATCTATCGCCTGGCCGAGCTCGAGCGCCGGGCCGAGCCGCTGCTCGACCGGGTCGATCTCTTGGCCGTGCCCTCGATCCCGACCTTCTACAGCGTCGCCGACCTCGAGGCCGACCCCATCGGGCCGAATGCGCGCCTCGGCACCTATACCAATTTCGTCAACCTCATGGACCTCGCCGGCATCGCGGTGCCGACCCGACCCCGTGGCGACGGCCGACCCGGCAGTGTCACTCTCTTGGCCGAAGCCGGCAGCGACGGCCGCCTCGCGGCACTCGCCGAGGCGCTGCACCAGCGCTCCGGCACGACGCTCGGCGCCACTGGCTGGCCCCTGCCCGAGCCACAGCCAGGCTCGCCGGCCGCCGGCCCGCACGAGATCACGCTCGCCGTCGTCGGCGCCCACATGGCCGGCCTGCCGTTGAACCCGGAACTGACGCGGCGTGGCGCCCGCTTTTTGGAGACGACCCGGACCGCCCCCTGCTACCGCCTCTTCGCCCTCGCCGGCGGGCCACCCGAGCGGCCCGGCCTGGTCCGCACGGCGAGCGGCGGGGCATCGATCGCTCTCGAGCTCTGGGCGATGTCCGAAGCGGCGCTCGGCGGCTTCATCGCAACCGTGCCGCAACCCTTGTCGATCGGCACGCTCACCCTCGAGGACGGCCGCCTGGTGAAGGGTTTTCTCGCCGAGGCCACGGCCAGCGACGACGCGCTGGACATCACCGCATGCGGCGGCTGGCGGGCCCATCTCGCGACCCGACCGGCGGCCTGAGGGCTATCGAACGACAGAGGCGCGAGCCGAAGCCCGCGCCTCCCACCTTACCGCTAGTGCAAAAAAACGCCTACCGTTCGCGGCCCTCGCGCCAGGCCTGGAGCAGCTCCTCGTAGTCGACGGTCACACCTTGCGGCTTCTCGTCGTCGAGCTTGGGCCAGGGGGCACCCTCCTGGGCCAGCCAGTATTCGGGATCGCGCTCCTCGTTGAGCACAGGCCCGAGGTCGCCCTGGATGCCCGATCGCTCGAGCCTGGCCATCACCTGGTCCTGGGCTGCCGCCAGGTTGTCCATCGCGGTCTGCGCGTCGACCTCGCCCGCTGCGGCCTCGCCGATATACTGCCACCAGAGCTGGGCGAGCCTGGGGTAGTCCGGGACGTTGTTGCCGGTGTCGGTCCAGGCGACGCGGGCGGGCGAGCGGTAGAACTCGACCAGCCCGCCGAGCCGGGGCGCCATCTCGGTCATCGCGTCGGAGCGGATGTCGGAATCGCGGATCGGGGTCAGGCCGACGATGGTCTTCTTCAGCGTGGTCGACTTGGCGCAGGTGAACTGGGCGTAGAGCCACGCCGCCTGGCGCCGCTCCGGCGGGGTCGAATCGAGGAAGGTCCAGCTGCCGCAGTCCTGGTAGCCGAGCTTCATCCCCTCCTGCCAGTAGGCGCCGTAGGGCGAGGGTGCCATCCGCCACTTGGGCATGCCGTCCTCGTCGACGACGGGCAGGCCGTCGCGGATCATGTCGGCGGTGAAGGCGGTGTACCAGAAGATCTGCTGGGCGATTCCGCCTTGCGCCGGGACCGGGCCTGCCTCGGAGAAGGTCATGCCCTGCGCCTCGGGCGGGGCGTAGGCGCGGAGCCAGTCGATGTACTTCTGCAGGGAGTAGACCGCGGCCGGCGAGTTGGTGGCGCCACCCCGGCTCATCGCCGAGCCGACCGGGTTGAAGCCCTCCATGCGGATGCCCCACTCGTCGACCGGCAGGCCGTTGGGAATGCCCTTGTCGCTCGCACCCGCCATCGAGAGCCACGCATCGGTGAACCGCCAGCCCAAGGACGGGTCCTTGCGGCCGTAGTCCATGTGGCCGTAAACGCG
>SLRI01000544.1 GCA_007131045.1 Rhodospirillales bacterium | reverse complement strand
GGTGGCGTCGACAGCCTCGAGCACGCGACCGAGCTCCGCGAGGCATTGGGCGGCCTCAAGGGCCCGCTGATGAAGGTGGCGCAGATGATGGCCACCATCCCGGAAGCCTTGCCCGCCGAGTACGCGGCCGAGCTCGCCCAGCTGCAGTCCAACGCGCCGCCGATGGGCAAGCCCTTCGTGCGCCGCCGGATGGTGGCGGAGCTCGGCACGGACTGGCAGCAGCATTTCAAGGAGTTTCCGCTCGAAGCGGCGGCCGCTGCGTCGCTCGGCCAAGTTCACAAGGCGGTTCTGCACGATGGCCGGACGGTCGCCTGCAAGCTGCAATACCCGAACATCGCGGCTGCCGTGGATGCCGACCTCGGCCAGCTCAAGTTCATCTTCGCGATCTATCGGCGCTACGACCGGGCGATCAACCCGGACCGCATCTACGAGGAGATCGCGGCCCGGCTGCACGAGGAGCTCGACTACGCCCACGAGGCGCGCAACATGGCGCTCTACAGCGACATCCTGAAGGGCGAGCGGCACGTCCACGTGCCGGCCGTCATCCACGAGCTCTCGACCGGCCGCCTCTTGACCATGGAGTGGCTCCAAGGCGAGAAGCTGATGTCCTTCAAGACCGCCGATGCCGAAACCCGCAATGCCCTCGCCCTCAACATGTTCCGCGCCTGGTACGTGCCGTTCTACAATTACGGCGTGATCCACGGCGATCCGCATCTCGGCAACTACACGGTGCGCCCCGACCTCGACATCAACCTCCTCGATTTCGGCTGTGTGCGTCTCTTCCAGCCGAAGTTCGTCAAGGGCGTGATCGATCTCTTCTGGGCCTTGATGCGCAATGATCGGGAACTCGCGGTCGAGGCCTACGAGAGCTGGGGCTTCAGCGGGCTCACCAACGAGGTGATCGACGTCCTCAACCAGTGGGCGACCTTCCTTTACGGCCCGTTGATGGAGGATCGGGCGCGGCTGATCCAGGAGACCAATGCCGGCCGCGAAGGCCGCGAGGTCGCGGGCAAGGTGCACCGCCGGCTCAAGGAGGTCGGCGGGGTCACGCCGCCCAGGGAGTTCGTCTTCATGGACCGCGCCGCGATCGGCCTCGGCTCGGTCTTCCTGCACCTCAATGCCGAGATCAACTGGCACCAGATGTTCATGCAGCTGGTCAGCGACTTCGATGCGGCCGAGTTGGAGAAGCGGCAGGCGAAGGTGCTGGCCGCGCACGGGCTGGAGCTGCAGACCTGATCCACTGCCGCAACCGGTTTGATCCAGGTCATGGCGCGGCGCGACGTGCGGGGGGATCGTGACCCGGTAGCAACCTGGAGGTCGAGATGCGCAGCGCCTTGGTGGCCTTGGCGGTCGTCGTCGCACTGGCGGCGGGGGCGGTGCCGTTCAACGTTGAAGCCCAACGTGAAGAGCCGGGGCCGCGGGACTGGTGGGGGCCGCGCACACCCGACTGGGAGCGGATGTGGCCACGCGACATGCAGCGGGACCGCTGGGCGCCAGGTCGAATGGGGATGACGCAGCACCAGCGCATGCTGCGGCACTGGACCTTCATGACCGAGGGCGTGCCCGACGCCTATCGTGGGGCCGTCAGCACGGTCGAGTCGACACCGGAAACCCTGGCGCTGGGTGCGGATCTCTACGCCGCACAGTGTGCCGAATGTCATGGGGCGATCGGCTACGGTGACGGCAGCGAGGGTCGCGGCCTCGTCCCGTCACCGGCGCTCTTGAGCTTCCTCGTGCAACGGCCGATAGCCGGTGACGAATACCTGCTCTGGGCGATCGCCGACGGTGGTGCTGCGTTCGACACCGAAATGCCAGCCTACAAGAACGCGCTGACCGAGGACGAGGTCTGGTCGATCATCGCCTACATGCGGGCGGGGTTTTCGACCACGACTGCCGACTAGCCGGGTCTGCCTCGGTCAAAAGCACGATCACCGGAGGTCAAAAGCACGATCACCGGAAGAGACGTTCACTCCCGGTGATCTGACCGTGTCGTGTTCGACGAGCCGCCCCGATCGGGCGGCTCGTGCTCAAACCTCGTCGCGCTCGGCCCGCTTGCGCATCAGCTTGCGGTAGCGACGGATCGCCTCGGCCTTCTCGCGCGCCCGACGCTCTGACGGCTTTTCGTAGTGCCGACGCATGCGCATCTCACGGTAGAGGCCTTCGCGCTGCATCTTTTTCTTCAGCGCGCGCAGAGCCTGATCGACATTGTTGTCGCGAACCTGAACCTCGACGATGACCGTTCTCCTGAGCACGAAAGTCCGAGACACCCTTTCCAGGCGGTGTCACGAGACGACATTAGGGGTTCCCTCCCACGAGGGTTGCGCCAGCCTATACGCGAGGCCGGGCTTTTCGGCAAGTGCCCGAACGCGCCGCTTGGCGGGCGGCAGCCGGTCGGCTACCTCCGCTGCATGACCTTGCGCAAGATCGCCCCCCTCGGCCAACCCGTGCTGCTGCGCCGTGCGGCTCCGATCCAGGACCCGGCCGGCGCGGCGACCGTCGCCCTGATCCGGGACATGACGGAGACCCTGGCCGATGCCCGGGGGCTCGGCCTCGCCGCCCCGCAGGTCTACGAGAGTGTCCGGCTGATCCTCGCCCAGGCACCGGCAGCGGATGG
>SLRI01000664.1 GCA_007131045.1 Rhodospirillales bacterium | reverse complement strand
CTGGCGGCACTGGCCGGCGATCGCGATCCCTGGCGCGGCAGCGGCGTCGATCTGGCGAGCCGGCTCGCCGACTGGCCCCAGGCGCCGCCGCCCTTGCGGCGGATTCACGACCAGCTCTGTCGGCGATTGCGCGTCGAGGCCGCGCCGCCGGTGCCGGCAGAGGCGGGTCTGTGCGCGGCCTCGGCCTTTCCCGACCGGATCGCCCAGCGGCGGGAACGGGGCTCGGCCGAGCTGCGGCTGGCCAACGGCCGCGGCGGCCGGCTGCCGGACGCCCGGGACTTCGCCGGGGCCGATTTCGTCGTCGTCTGGGAGAGCGAGGATCGCGGCAGCGACGCGCTGGTCCGGCTCGCGGCGGCGCTCGATGGCGGGACGCTCGAGGCCGTGGCGGGGCAACGGATCGCCACGGTCGAGGATGTGACCTTCGATGCCGAGCGGCGTCGGGTGGTGGGTGAGCAGCGGCGGCTGCTGGGCGCACTGGTGCTGGCCAGGCGGCCTTGCGAGCCGGCAGCCGAAGCGGCGCTCGACTGTCTCTTGGCGGGCCTGCGCCGGCACGGCATCGACCTGCTGCCCTGGACCGACGGGCTCCGCGCGCTCCGGGCGCGGCTGGCCTTTCTGCACCGCATGGCGCCCGAGGATTGGCCGCCCATGGACGAGGCGAGCCTGACGGCGACGCTCGAGACGTGGCTCGGGCCGTGGCTCGCCGGCGTGCAGAGCCTCGATCGGCTGCGGCCCGAATCCCTGGGCGAGGCGCTGCGCGCCCGGGTCGGTGCGGCCCGGATGGCCGAGCTCGATCGGCTGGCGCCGGCCAGCTGGAAGAGCCCGCTCGGCCGGCCGATCGCCATCGACTACGACCAGGACCCGCCGGTCCTCGCCTGCCGGCTGCAGGAGCTCCTGGGCGAGCTGCGCCAGCCCTCCGTCATGGCGGGCCGCGTGCCCTTGAGCCTGCAGCTGCTCTCGCCGGCGGGCCGGCCGATCCAGGTCACCCGCGATCTCCCGGGCTTCTGGCGCGGCAGCTACGCCGCGGTCAGAAAAGAGCTGCGCGGCCGCTACCCCAAGCACCCCTGGCCCGAGGACCCGGCAACCGCGAGCCCCTGGCGACCAGGCCTCGACCGGCGCGGCTGAGTCGGCGCTCGGCAGCCGAAAAAGGTACCTGGAACCTTTTTCCAAGAGTGACGGTGGGGCACAGGCAGGATCATCCTCCCCACATTGCTTCCCTCTTCTTGCTCAAGCACCCTTGCGCCGTCTCGAGCCGGCGCTCTTCTTGGCCTCCGCGGCGCGCCGTTTTTCGGCGCGGGTGGCGGCGGGCTTCCAGGGCTTCAGGTCGCCTTTCTTGGCCGGGCCGGCACGGGTCGCGGGTGCCGGCAGGCCGAGCTCGCCGTCCTCGAGCCGCTTGATCTCGTCCCTCAGCCTGGCCGCCTCCTCGAACTCGAGGTCGGCTGCGGCATCCCGCATGCGCTTCTCGAGCTCGCCGATATAGGCCTGCAGATCCATGCCGGCGAGCGAGGCTGGCGCGTCCTCGCCGATGTCGACCGTGACGTAGTCGGCCTCGGCCACGCTTTTGAGGATGTCCTGGATGTTGCGCTTGATGGTGGTGGGCGTGATGCCGTTGGCCTCGTTGTAGGCGAGCTGCTTGGCACGCCTGCGGTCGGTCTCGTCGATCGCCGCCTTCAGCGACCGGGTCATCGTGTCGGCGTAGAGGATGCAGCGGCCGTCGACGTTCCTGGCCGCCCGGCCGATGGTCTGCACCAGCGAGGTCTCGGACCTCAGATAGCCCTCCTTGTCGGCATCGAGGATGGCGACCAGGCCGCATTCCGGAATGTCGAGGCCCTCGCGCAGAAGGTTGATGCCGACCAGCACGTCGAACTTGCCGAGCCTGAGATCGCGGATGATCTCGATGCGCTCGAGGGTGTCGATGTCGGAGTGCAGGTAGCGGACCTTCACCCCCTGCTCGTGCAGGTATTCCGAAAGGTCCTCGGCCATCCTCTTGGTCAGCGTGGTGACCAGAACCCTCAGCCCCCGCTCGCGGCAGTCGCGGCATTCGGCCAAGAGGTCGTCGACCTGGTGCTCGACCGGGCGGACGATCACCTCGGGATCGACCAGGCCGGTGGGCCGGATCACCTGCTCGGTGAAGACCCCGCCGGTGCGCTCCATCTCCCAGGGGCCCGGCGTCGCCGAGACGAAGATCGTCTGCGGCCGCATCGCGTCCCACTCCTCGAACTTCAGGGGCCGGTTGTCGATGCAGGACGGCAGGCGGAAGCCGTACTCGGCCAAGGTCGCCTTGCGCACCCTGTCGCCCTTGTACATGCCGCCCACCTGCGGCACCGCCACATGGCTCTCGTCGACGAACAGGATGGCGTGCTCGGGGATGTACTCGAACAGCGTCGGCGGCGGCTCGCCGGGCTTCCTTCCGGTCAGATAGCGCGAATAGTTCTCGATCCCGGGGCAGGAATTTGTGGTCAGGATCATCTCGATGTCGGCCACGGTGCGCTGCTCGATCCGCTCGGCCTCGAGCAGCTTGCCCTCGCGGCGGAACTCCTCGAGCGTGTCCTTCAGCTCGGCCTTGATGTTCTCGACCGCCTGGGCCAGCGTCGGCTTGGGCGTGACGTAGTGGCTGTTGG
>SLRI01000342.1 GCA_007131045.1 Rhodospirillales bacterium | reverse complement strand
TTCCAGACGCCGATCAGCGCCATCACCACCGGCAGGTTGGCCTCGAGCGGTGCGGTCCGGAAATGCCGGTCCATGGCGTGCGCCCCGTCGAGCAGCTCTGCGAACCGTTCGAAGCCCAGATAGAGCACGATCGAGAGGCCGATCGCCGACCAGAGCGAGTAGCGGCCGCCGACCCAGTCCCAAAAGCCGAACATGTTGGCGGGATCGATGCCGAAAGCGGCGACCGCGTCACGGTTGGTCGAGACCGCCACGAAATGCCGGCCGACCGCCGCCTCGTCGCCGCCGAGCCCGGCCAGGAGCCAAGTCCGGGCCGACTGCGCGTTGGTCATCGTCTCCTGGGTGGTGAAGGTCTTCGACGCCACGATGAACAGGGTCTTGGCCGGGTCGAGCCGTTTCAGCGTGTGGTGCAGATGCGCGCCGTCGACGTTGGAGACGAAATGCACGACCAGATCGGCCCGGGCATAGGGCTCGAGCGCCCGGCAAACCATCAAGGGCCCGAGATCCGAGCCACCGATGCCGATATTGACGATATCGGTGATCGTCTCGCCGGTATGGCCGCGCCAGTCGCCGCCGCGGACGGCCTCGCTGAAGACCCGCATCTGCTCGAGCACGGCGCGGACATCCGGCATGACGTCCCGGCCGTCGACCATGACGGGCTCGGCCGAGCGGTTCCGGAGCGCGGTGTGCAGGACCGCCCTGCCCTCGGTCGTGTTGATCGTCTCGCCCCGGAACATCGCCTCGCGCCGCCCCTCGAGGTCACAGGCGCGGGCGAGATCGCAGAGCAATGTCATGGTCTCGGTGGTGACCCGCTGCTTCGACCAGTCGACCAGGAGGTCGTCGAGCGATCCGGAGAACCGTTCGAAGCGTTCGGGGTCCTGGGCGAAGAGATCGCGCAACCGCATCCCCCGCACCCCCGCCACATGCGCCTCCAACGTCCGCCACGCCGCGAGATCCCGCCTGCCGCTCATCGCGCTGCCTCCATGCTTGCTACCTCGCCCGTTCTGCGACCGATGGGCCTGGAGATCAACGCGGGTGACAACCGGTCCCGCCGTTCCATCGACACGTCAGGGCAGCAAGCCGACACCCACCGCCGCCGCAGCCCGCCGCAGCGCCTTGTCCTTGGTTGCCAGCGGCAGGCGCTGACGTGTGGCGAGCTCTAAATAAGCCGCATCATAGGTCGTGAGGCCATGCAGCCGGGCCAGCGCCAGGATGGCGGCACTCGTGCGCAGCCACGAGGTCGTGTCCACGGTGATCGGCAGTGCGGCAAAGGCAGCGAGCCGCCCGTCGACCGTCGCCATGGTGATCCGCCGGCGCCGTTCCGCCTGCACCAGCACATTGGCGACCTCCAACGGCCAGAGCGCCGGCACGACAGCACCCCGTGCCTTCAGGCCATCGAGCAGCGCATCGACCTCCGGGGCGGCCTCGTCCTCGAAGCACCAGGCGACCGCGATCGAGGCGTCGAGCACGAAGGCGCTCACCGGCGGCCTTCGTCGCGCAGTTCCTTCCAGGACAGACCACCGAGCGTGGCACCTCGACGAAAGCTCTTGAGGGCCAGGATCGCCTCCTCGACTTCCGCCTTCTCGGACACGGCTGCGGGCACCAACCGGGCGACTGGCCGGCCACGCCGGGTGATGACGATCTCCTCGCCCTGTGCCGCCCGCTCGAGCAGTGCCGAGAAATGTGTCTTCGCCTCGAAGGCACCCACTGTCGTCATCGCTCGTCTCCTGCAAAAATCTAGTCTATACATCTAGTCTATTGACCGAAAGATTAATAGAAGAAGCGTAGAATGCGCACTGGAGATCCGCATGCCCGACGACCCTGCCGGCCTCGTCACCGGTCCCGACGGCCAGCGGCGTTGCTGGTGGCAGGGGCAGGATGCGCTCTACCGCGCCTATCACGACGACGAGTGGGGCCGGCCGGTGGCGTCCGACCGCACGCTGTTCGAGAAACTCTCGCTCGAGGGCTTTCAGGCCGGGCTCTCCTGGCTCACCATCTTGAAGAAGCGCGAGACTTTCAAGCGCGCCTTCGCCGGTTTCGAGATCGAGGCGGTCGCCCGGTTCGGACCCGAAGACGTCGAGCGGCTCTTGCAGGACCCCGGCATCGTCCGCCACCGCGGCAAGATCGAGGCGGTGATCGCGAATGCCGGGCGTGCCCGGGAGTTACAGGCCGAGGTGGGCTCCCTGGCCGCCTTCGTCTGGTCGTTCGAGCCCGAACCCGAGGACCGCCCCGCCCGGCTCGACCGCGCCACCCTGGGAGCACTCGCCCAGACGGCAGAGTCCAAGGCCTTGTCCAAGGCGCTGAAGAGCCGCGGCTGGCGCTTCGTCGGTCCGACGACATGCTACGCCTTCATGCAGGCCATGGGGCTGGTCAACGATCATCTCGAGGACTGCTGCATGCGCGAAGTGGTCGAAGCCGAGCGGGCGCAGTTCACGAGACCGCGTGCGACCGTCGAATCCAATTGAACGATGGCCGGCAACCCTTAGCTTGAGTTGCATCATCGGCTTCGGGAACCGCCACGTGCCAGCGCGCTTGCTCGCCCTCGTTCTCTTGCTCTGCCTCGGCGTGCTGCCGGTCGAGGCGCGCGAGTCGGCGCCCGTGGCGAGCGACAACATCACCGC
>SLRI01000660.1 GCA_007131045.1 Rhodospirillales bacterium | reverse complement strand
CCGAGGTGTGCAGCACGAGGGCCACGTCGTCGCTGGTGGCGGTTGCGGGCTCGACCGGCGACAGGGCTTCGCCTTGCGGCCGAAGCAGGAAGGAACCTGCCGGGCCGCTCTCGTCGGTCACCAGGCGAAGGATGCGGCAACCGTGCCGGCGCGCCGCCTGGAGTGCCGGGCCCTCGTCGCCCTCGGCCACGATCAGCGCCTTCGCACCGAGATCGGCCAGATAGAAGTCGAACTCCTCCTCGCGATAGGTGGGGTTCAAGGGTGCGGTGGTCGCCGAGGCTGCCACGGCGATGAAGCAGGCGGCCATCTCGGGTCCGTTGGGCAGGACGATCGCCACCCGGTCGTTACGGCCGATCCCCGCACCGGCGAGCCCGATCGCCGTCTCGCCGACGAGTGCCTGCAGGCCCGCGAAATCGAGCCACGGCCGCCCCGGCGCACCGATGGCCGGCGCGTCTCCCGGGTGGCTGGCGATAAGATCCTTGATCGTGGTCATTGTTCTTGTTCCGCCCTGTCTCGGCCACCCTGTTTGGGCCATTGGCACCTCGGCGCCATCAGATAAGCTGGAATCGGCTCGTCGCAAAGCCTAGCCCGAAAAGCGGTGGACGACCCGCCCGTCGACCATGGTCATCAGCACGCGGCCCTGCACCAGCCGGCCCTCGAAGGCGGTGTTCTTGGCGAGGCTGGTCAGCCCCTCCTCGGTGATCTTCCAGGGGCGCTCGGGATCGAAGAGGACGAGGTCGGCGGCCGCCCCCTCCTGGAGCCTGCCGGCGTCGAGGCCGAGCAGCCGCGCCGGGTTCAGGCTGAGCTTGCGCATCAGCTCGAGCAGCGAGAGGTGCCCCTCGTGCACCAGCCGCAGGGCCACGGGCAGCATGGTCTCGACGCCCACCACGCCGAACTCGGCCTGGGCGAACGGCAGCCGCTTGCTGTCCTGGTCCTGCGGGCAGTGATCGGAGGCGATGACGTCGATCGTGCCGTCCACCAATCCCTCGACCACGGCCGCCCGGTCGGCTTCGCTGCGCAAGGGAGGGGAGACCTTGGCGAAGGTCCGATAGCCCTCGACCTCGAGCTCGTTGAGGGCCAGGTGGTGCGGCGTCGTCTCGGCCGTCACCCTGAGCCCCTTGGCCTTGGCCCGGCGCACCGCCTCGATCGCCGCTGCGGTCGAGATGTGCGCCACGTGGTAGCGGGCACCGGTGGCCTCGACGAGGCGGAGATCACGCTCGATCATCATCACCTCGGCCATCGCCGGGATGCCCTTGAGCCCGAGCCTGGTGGCGATCGCCCCGTCGTTCATCACCCCGCCCTCGGCCAGCCTGGGCTCCTCCGGGTGCTGCACCACGAGCAGGTCTTGTGCTGTCGCATAGGCCAGCGCGCGCAGCATCACCCGCGCATCGGCCAGGGCCCGATCGGCATCGGTGAAGGCGACGGCACCCGCTTCCTTCAAGAGCGCGAGCTCAGCGAGCTCGCGGCCCTCGAGCCGCTTGGTCAGCGCCGCATAAGGGTAGACCTTGACCGATTTCAGCTGCCTGGCCCGGCGGGCGACGAACTCGAGCATCGCCGGATCGTCGATCACAGGCGCAGTGTTCGGCAGCACCGCCACCGAGGTCACCCCGCCCGCCGCTGCCGCCCGGATGCCGGATTCGAGGCGTTCCTTGTGCTCGGATCCGGGCTCGCCGAACTGTACGCGCATGTCGACGAGCCCGGGGGCGAGGCAGGCCCCTTCGCCCTCGACCAGCTCCGCATCCTCCGGCACCTCGAGCAGGTCGCCCATCGCCCTGATCCGGCCGCCCGCGGCCAAGAGGTGCCCGGTCTCGTCCCGCCCCGAAGCCGGATCGAGCAGGCGTACGTTCTGAAAGAGCACCGGCCGCATCAGCCGGCCTCGGCCCGCATCGGCCGGGTCAAGAGATCGAGGCAGGCCATCCGCACGGCCACGCCCATCTCGACCTGGTCGAGAATCGCACTGCGATCGATGTCGTCGGCGATCACCCCGTCGATCTCCACCCCCCGGTTCATCGGCCCCGGATGCATGATGAGCGCATCGGGTGCGGCGTGGCGGAGCTTGTCCTGGGTCAGCCCCCAGAGATGGAAATACTCCCTGACGGAGGGCACGAAGCTCCCCTGCATCCGCTCGTTCTGCAACCTGAGCATCATCACGATGTCACAGCCGCGAAGCCCCCGTGCCATGTCGGTGAAGAGCTGGCATCCATAAGATTCGAACGCCCGCGGCAGCAGGGTGGGCGGGCCGATCAGCCGCACCGACGCCCCCATCGCGAGCAAGAGGAGGATGTTCGAGCGCGCCACCCGGCTGTGCCGGAGATCGCCACAGATCGCGACGGTGAGCCCTTCGAGCCGGCCCTTGCGGCGGCGGATGGTCAAGGCGTCGAGCAGCGCCTGGGTCGGGTGCTCGTGGCTGCCGTCGCCGGCATTGATCACAGCACAACGCACATGCCGGGCCAGGAGCTGCACCGCACCGCTCTCCTGGTGCCGGACCACCAGCACGTCGGGCTGCATCGCGTTCAGCGTCATCGCGGTGTCGATCAGGGTCTCGCCCTTTTTGATCGACGAGCCCTGCACCGCCATGTTGACGACATCCGCCCCCAGCCGCTTGCCGGCGAGCTCGAACGAGGT
>SLRI01000705.1 GCA_007131045.1 Rhodospirillales bacterium | reverse complement strand
AGATCGACCAGGGTGGTGACCGTCGCCGAGGTGAAGAAGTCGCGCAAGCTCTCGAACTCGCGCAGATGGTTGGCGAAGGCGCCGGCCGAGGCCGGCCTCGCCGCCATCTTGATGCCCATGACGTGCTCGAAGATCCGGCTGGCGAGGCGGATGTCGGCGATTCGTCCGGCGGTATCGATGAAGTAGCCGCGCAGCGTCTTCAGCATGAAGTCGAAGGCGAAGACGGTGAGCGCGCCGATCGCCAGGACCCAGAGGGTGGAGATCGCGTTGTTGGGCACCACCCGGTCGTAGACGTTCATCACGAAGAGCGGCGAGGCGAGGGCGAAGGCATTGATGAAGACGGCCGCGATCAGCACCTCGGCGTAGGTCGGCCACTGACGAAACAGGGTCGACCAGAACCAGTGGCCCTTGCGCTCGAGGGCGATCGGCCGGTCGCGCTGCTCGTAGCCGATCTCCGGCCGGGCGAAGAGCGCGTGCCCGTCGTAGCGGCGCTCGAGCTCGGCCAGTTCCACGGTGGTGGTGCCGCGGCCGGTGTCGGGGACCACGAGCTCGAGGGTGCTCCCCTCCCGGCCGGTCAGGATGACGCATTGCCCGTCCTTCAAGAAGAGCAGGCAGGGCAGGGACAAGGCGTCGATTCGGGCGATCGGGCGGCGCACCAGGCGGGCGCTGAGGCCGGCCCGCTCCAGCGCGCGCGGCGCCAGGGACGGTATCATGCGGCCCTCGGGCAGCGGCAGGCCCGCCACCAGCGCCGGCATCGAGGTCGGCCGACCGTGCAGCTGGGTCAGCGTCTCGAGCGCCCGGAGCAGCGGATCGTCCCGTGTCTGGGCACTTTCCCGCAGCTGCCAGCTCGCGGCCGGACCGGGCACGGGCGGCTCGGCCGCCGGCGGCAGTCGCTCGCCGCTGCTGCCGGCCTGCGCCGCAGCGGCGACGGCTTCGGCCCGCTCCTCGTCTGTGCCGCGCAGCAGCGTTCCGCTGTCGCTCATGCCCGTCTCCAAAGCTCGTCCGTGGCCACCGCGTGGCTGGCGGGGTTCGGTGATGGAAGGCCGATCGGCGGCGGCTCGGCGACCGCTCGCCGGGTGCCGCCGAACCAGGCCACCTGTATCGCTATCGTCATGCCCGCACGTTACTCACAAACCATCACCAGAAGGTAAAGATTGCGGTCGTTTATGGCTTTCGAGGGGGGCGGACGCACGCAAAAAAATCACACAGGGCACAGCCTGCTGCGCCTCGGCTTGGATAGGCGTTGACGCTCTATGGGCGAGAAGATACCACAGCGCCGATCGAAAGGCATCCCGTTCTGCCGTCGGATGTCGCGCAGGAGTTGCGGAAGGGCACATGAAAGAGAAAATCGGTTCCGTTGGTTTGCGACGTTGGACGGTCGCCCTCTTCGCTTCCGCCGCGATGGTCGTGGTCGGCAACAGTCAGGCGCTGGCGACGTCGCTGCAGGATTCGGTCTACGGCGCCATCGAGACCAATCCCGAGATCGACATCGTCAAGACCAATCGGCGCGCCGTCGATCAGGAGTTGCGTCAGGCCCGGGCCGGCTATCTGCCGAGTCTCGATTTCCGCGCCGCCGCCGGCCCCGAGTGGTCGGACAACAACACGACCCGCGCGCGTAACGGCAGCGACACGCGCTTTCGGACCGAGAGTCAGCTCACCCTCTCGCAGATGCTGTTCGACGGATTCGCCACACGCAGCGAGGTAGAGCGGCAGCGGGCTCGGATCGACAGCGCCGCCCATCGGGTCGAGGAGGCGGCCGAATTCATTGCGCTGAATGCCATCGAGGCGCACCTCGATATTCTGCGCAACCAGGAGATCGTCCGACTGAACGAGTCGAACATCGCCCAGCACGAACGGATTATCGGCCAGGTGCGCGATCTCGAGGAGGCTGGACGCGGCGACATCGGCGATGTGCGGCAGACCGAATCGCGCTTGGCTCGAGCCTTCGATACGCTGGCCGTCGCGCGCGGCTCGCTGGCCGATGCGATCGCCCGCTACCAGCGGGTGGTCGGCGCGCGCCCGGGCGACCTCGAGGATTCCGAGGCGCCGGTCGCGGCGTTGCCGCCATCGCCCGAGGACGCGGCCAATCTCGCCTCGGTGAACAGTCCGACCGTGCGCATCGCCGCCGCCGACACCGAGGTCGCCGGGGCCGAAAGCCGTGCATCGCAGGCCGGCTTCTACCCGCGTTTCGACGTCGAGCTCGGCACCAGCCTCAACCGCAACATCGACGGCGCGCAGGGCCGTGACAACGACGCCAGCGCGCTTTTGGTGATGCGCTACAACCTCTATCGCGGCGGCGCCGACATGGCGCTGGAGCGGGAGGCGTTCCACCGGGCCAACGAGGCGCGCGCATCGTTGGCGAATTCGCGCCGTATCGCCGAGGAGGAGGCCCGCGTCTCCTACAATGCGCTGGAGACTGCCCGCGGCCGGCGTGACGCGCTCGCCCAGAAGGAGGAGGCCCAGCGCCGAACCCGCGACGTCTACGCCGAGCAGTTCGAGGTCGGGCAGCGTCAATTGCTCGATCTGCTCGATGCCGAGAACGAGCTCTTTCTCGATCGCGTGCAGTTGGTCACCGCCGTTTACACCGAGCGCTTCGCCGCCTACCGGGTGCTCGCCGTCGTCGGTGATCTGTTGGACACTCTCGACGTCGTCCGGCCGCGCGAGTCGGTGAGTATCCACCGGACGCTCGACGACTTGCAGACGCCCGAGGCGGTCGAGGAGAAGACGCAGCCGCTGAGCGATCCGCGCGCCGAGCCGCGGCCGCTGCGTGGCGTCGAGCGCGGCGAGCCGCCGGCCGACGCCCTCGACATGGCGCCGCTGATCAATCGCCCCGCGGATTCGGGTGCCACCGGCGCGGCCCTGCCGGTCGAGCCCGCGGCCGACATGGCGGACGTCCCCGGGGCGGCCGAGATCGTTTTCGAGCTGGAGGCGGCAAATGGGTCTGTGGCGCCCACGGTTCTCGCGCTGAGCGACAGCGGTCAGCCGGTGCCGGCGGACCCGGATGGTGAGCGGCGCGCCGCTCCCGCCGGCAACACGTTCGCGACCGCTCCGGCTGCCGCGCGACAGGCCGATGCACCCAGCTACGACTCCGTCGGCGACTTCTTCGGCAGTCTGTTCGGTCGCTCGCGCAGTGCCGACTAGCCGTTTTCGGCTCCATCCGTGATCTCGAAACGCCGGCGTGAGCCGGCGTTTCACTTTTCGCCGCTTCGTCTTTCGCGGTCCTCGTTCAGAAAATCTTCATGAATGGCTGCTAGAACCGTGCAAACGCTGGCGACGCGGCGCGGGGTGTACTAGTCTCTCGGCGGCGTGGCCGGCTTCGTGGCGACGTCGGCGGCTCGGGTTCGCCGACAACGATCGAGAGCGTCGGCAACGATAGGTCGGCAACGATAGGAAGTGCATGCAGCAGCGTCCGGTCGTTCTTTGTATTCTGGATGGTTGGGGCTACCGGCCCGAAACCGCCGACAACGCCGTTGCCTTGGCCGAGACTCCGGTTTTCGATCGCTGGTTCGCCACCGCACCGCACTGCTTCTTGCGTACCGACGGGGCCGAGGTCGGGCTGCCGCCCGGGCAGATCGGCAATTCCGAGGTCGGCCACATGAATCTCGGCGGCGGCCGGATCATGCTGCAGGAACTGCCGCGGATCGACCGCGCCCTCGATGAAGACGGCCTGCGGGATTTGCCGGCCTTTCGTGAACTCCTCGAGCGGACTGATGAAGCGGGCGGGCGGGTGCATCTGCTCGGGCTGCTCTCTCCGGGCGGCGTGCATTCGCACGAGCGGCATCTGCTCGGGCTGGTCAAGCTGCTGGACGCCGCCGGGCTTGGGGTCAGGGTCCACGCCTTTCTCGATGGCCGGGATACCCCGCCACGGTCGGCCGCAGCGTCGATCGAGCGGCTCGAGGCGGTGCTCGCCGATTGTGCCGATGCCGCTGTCGCGACCGTCATCGGCCGCTACTACGCCATGGACCGCGACAATCGGTGGGAACGGACCGAGGCGGCCTATGACGCGATCGTGCTGGGTGACGGTGCGCCCGACGCCGAGCATGCGCCGGACGCCGCAGCCGCGGTCGAGCAGGCTTACGCCGCCGATCACGGCGACGAGTTCGTGCCGCCGACGGTGGTCGGCGACTACGCCGGGATGGCCGACGACGACAGTTTTCTCTGCATCAACTTTCGTGCCGATCGGGTCCGCCAGCTGCTGCGCGCCCTGAGCCTCGACGCGTTCGACGGCTTCGAGCGCAAGCGGCGACCGGCGCTCTCGGCCCGGGCCGGGATGACCCGCTATGCCGCCGATCTCGACGATCGGCTGCTCGTGCTGTTCGATCCGCAATCGGCCGAGGACCTGATGGGCGAGGTCGTGGCGCGGGCCGGCATGACCCAACTCCGGATGGCCGAGACCGAGAAGTATCCGCACGTGACCTTCTTCTTCAACGGTGGCGAGGAGCAGGTCTTTGCCGGCGAGGAGCGGGTGATGGTGCCTTCGCCCAAGGTCAAGACCTACGACCTGCAGCCCGAAATGTCCGCGCCGGAGCTCGCCGAGCGCTGTGCGGCGGCGATCCGCGAGCGGCGCTTCGACTTCATTCTGGTCAATTTCGCCAATCCGGACATGGTCGGCCATACCGGCGTGGAGTCCGCGGCGATCGCGGCCGTCGAGACGGTGGACCGCTGCCTGGGCCGGCTGATCGATGCGGTGCTCGAGGTGGGCGGGGTGATGCTGGTCACCGCCGACCACGGCAACTGCGAACTGATGCGCGATCCCGCGACCGGTGGCCCGCACACCGCCCACACCACCAATCCGGTGCCCTGCTTTCTCGTCGGCGCCGGCGGTGACATTCGCCTGCACGACGGCCGGCTCGCCGATGTCGCGCCGACGCTCCTGGCCTTTCTCGGTATCGAGCAGCCGGCGGCGATGACCGGCCGCAACCTCGTCGGCGATCACCATGGCTGAGGCATCCGCCCGCACGAACGCCAGCAGCGACCGGCGCCGTTGCGGCCGGGCGCTGTTGGGCGGCCGAGCGCTGTTGGGCGGCCGGGCGCTGCTGGCGGTTTTCGGGTTCGGCCTCGCTTGGCTCTGCGGCCTTGCCGGCCCCGATCAGGCACGGGCCGGGATAGTGGAGGCGCCCGCGCCGGATTTCGTCGTCAGCGCAGCAGCACATGCCGAAATGGTTCTGGCCGAACGGCGGCTCGCGCAGGCGCGGCTGGTCGAGCGCCAGGCTCGTCTCGATCGCGAGATCGAGGTCGCCACGGCGAGCCGGCGCGGCGTCGAGCGGACGTTGCGCCGCCTCGCGGCGGACTACATCACGGCTGGACAGGGCGTGGCCGAGCTCGAGGCGGCGATCGCCGGGCAGAGCGAGCGGGTCACCCGCAAGCAGCAGCGGCTCGAGGCCTTGCTCGCGGAGATCGTTCAACTCTCGCGTGACGAGCACGGTGAGCCGCGCCGGCTGGGCCAGCTCCGCGCCGTCGCAGCGTCCCTTGCCGGGCCGTTCGCCGCGGCCAAGGGCCGGCTCGGCGAGAGCCGCCGGGCGCGGGCGAGCCTCGAGCAACGGCTGGCAGACATCGAGCAGGCGAGCTTCAGCGCACGCCACGCGCTGGCTGCGGCCGAAGCCCGGGGCGAGCGACTGGCGAGGTTGCTCGATGCGAACCGGGCGCAGACGACCGAGGCGAGTGGCCGTGAACGCGCTGCTGCCGCAGCGTCGCTGGTGGCGTCGCTGCGGCTCGATCGGGTAGCGGCCAGCCGAACCGTGACGATGCTCGAACCGCCGCCGGCGGTCGCTCGGCCGGCAACCGCGGCCACGCCGTCGGCCGCACCGTCGGCCATGACCCTGGCCGTTCCGGTCCTGACGGCGCGGGCGGTGGTATCCGAGCGGCCGCACCGCCGGGCGGTGCATTTCGATCTGCCGAAGACGGCTGCGCTCGCCGGCGCCGTCCTCGGCTCCACTGGCGGCGGGGCCGGCAGCGGGCAGGTCGTTCCGATCGCCGGTGCCGTGATCAGCCGATTCGGTGAAGGACAGAAGCCGCCGTTCGACCGCGGCCTCACGATCGAGGTCGAGGATCGTCGGCTGGTTCGGGCGCCGCGCGACGGTCGGGTCGTGTTCGCCCGCGCCTACGAAGGTTTCGGTCTGCTCTTGATCATCGATCACGGCAGCGAATATCATAGTTTACTTTCCGGTTTATCACGCTTTGTCGTGCACGAGGGGTGGTCCGTGCGCGCCGGCCAGATGGTCGGCACGTTGGAGCCCGGGACCGAGGCGGCGGGACGGCTTTATGTCGAGCTCCGGCGCCGCGGTATTCCGGTCGATCCGCTCACCTGGTTCGCGGCGGGTCAGGACAAGGTACGGAGTTAAATGGCAAACGTGGCAGCACGGTTCGGTTTCGCGGCGGTTTTCGGTCTGTTGATCACGGGCTGCGTGTTGACGCCGCCGCCGGCGCAGGCGCAGTCGACCTCCGGCGACACCATCCGCCACCTCAAGCTCTTCGGCGACGTGTTCGAGCGGGTGCGCAACGAATATGTCGAGGAGGTCAGCGAGCAGGAGCTGGTGGAGGCGGCCATCAACGGCATGCTCACCGCCCTCGATCCGCACAGCGGCTATCTCGACCCCAATCGCTACCGCGACATGCAGGTGCAAACGCGCGGCGAATTCGGCGGGCTCGGCATCGAGGTCACGATGGAGAACGGGCTCGTCAAGGTGGTCTCGCCGATCGACGATACGCCGGCCTACCGGGCGGGCATCGAGGCGGGCGACCTGATAACCCACATCGACGGCGAGCCGGTGATGGGGCTGTCGCTCGGCGAGGCGGTCGAGCGGATGCGCGGCCCCGTGGACAGTGACATCGAGCTGCGGGTGTTGCGGCAGACCCGCGACGAGCCGTTCGAGGTCAACCTTTCGCGGGCGGTCATCAAGATCTCGCCGGTCCGGGCCCGAGCCGAGGGTGACATCGCCTATATTCGGCTGACCACCTTCAACGAGCAGACCAATGCGGTGATGCGCGAGGAGGTGGCACGGTTGAAGGACGAGATGGGCAACCAGTTCCGCGGGCTCGTTCTCGACATGCGCAACAACCCGGGCGGCCTGCTCGATCAGGCTGTCGCCGTCGCCGACGCCTTTCTCGACCAGGGCGAGATCGTCTCGACCCGCGGCCGGCGGGCGCAGAGTGTGCAGCGCTTCAATGCCCGGTCCGGCGACATCATCGACGGCACGCCGATGGTGGTGCTGATCAACGGCGGCTCGGCCTCCGCCTCGGAGATCGTCGCCGGGGCGCTGCAGGACCACCACCGCGGCATCGTCATGGGGACCGCCTCGTTCGGCAAGGGCTCGGTGCAGACGATCATGCCGATCTCCGGTCAAGGAGCGATCCGGTTGACCACCGCCCGCTACTACACCCCGGCCGGCACCTCGATCCAGGCCAAGGGCATCACTCCCGACATCGAGGTCCAGCAGGCCAATGTCGAGCTGCTCGAGGACAACAACGGCCGGCGCGAGGCCGATCTCCGTGGCCGTCTCGACGGCGACGGTACGCGGGAGCCCGGCGACGAGGCGTCGCCGCTGCTCGACAGCACCGACTACCAGCTCGCCCGGGCCATCGATCTCTTGCGCGGCATCGCCCTCTACGAGGGCCGGACGCCGACCCGCGGGTGAACGGCCGCCGAGCGCCCGTTGACGGCGGTGTCGCTCGCGCCCGAGCCGGCGGCTCGCCGCGCGAGCGATCGTCGGCCTCTGCGGGCCGATCCGGTGTGGGCTGTGCCGATGTGGTTGGTCCTCGGGTGCGCGGCGATCGTGCAAGGGTCTTCCATGCGAGCCGGTTCGGCGCGGCCTGCTCTCGTTTGACTGGCGTCACTCCGCGCGGCTTTTGCATCGGCAGCGCCCGTGTGGGCGTTCCGTTTTCGAGCGGCGCCTGTGCGGGGGAACATCGTGGTGCCGGCGGCTCGCGCTCGGGCGGCGCCGACGCGGGTAGCTTCCATTCGGTTGCTCCCGAGGCCGGCTTCCTCACGGGTGGCTGGTATCAGGGCTTCTCGCGTCAGGGCTTCTCGCGTCAGGGCAGCTCCCTTGCGGATGGCTCTCGGCAGCTGGTGGGTGCGGCTGCGCAGCCGGGCGGGCGGTGGGTGCCGTGCGTCTAGTGCTGCAGCATTCCTCGTTCGATTGGCGCTCGCCGCGGCTGCCAGCCATCGTCGTGGCGGGGCTCGGGGCGGTGCTGACCTTGCTTCTGGCCGGTGGCTGGCTGCTCGGGATCGAGACTCCGCTGCGCTACGATTCGGTACCGCGAGTCGAGGGCGTCGTGCCCGTCGAGGCGATCGAGCCGCCGGCTCGGGTGGCCCTCTTCGGGCTCGATGCGCCTGCGGTCCCCCCACCTTCGTTGGCGGGGGCCCCGGCCGACCCGGCAGGCCCGCCGCTCGACTCGGACCCGGCCCTGCTGGAGTGGGCCGACGGCGTCGCCCTGCCGCGCATCGCCGAGGACGGCCGCGCGCCGCGGCGGGTCTATGCCCGCTCGGTGCCGGCGACCGTGGCCGAGCGGGCGCTGATCGGCATCCTCGTTGTCGACCTCGGGCTCGATGCCGAGCGGCTCGAGCAGAGCGTCATGCTGCCGGGCACGATCGGGCTCGCCCATACGCCCTACGCCGCCCATCTCGCGGACTGGCAGCGCCACGCCCGGTTCCACGGTCACGAGGTGCTCCTGGAGCTGCCGCTCGAGGCGGCCGATCATCCGCTGAGTGATTTCGGCCCATGGGCGCTCCGGCCGGCTGCGACGCCGGCTGCGACGCCGGCTGCGACGCCGGGTGCGACGCCGGCTGCGACGAATGACGGGCATGCCGAGCTTTTGAGCCGCGTGCTCGGCCGCAGCGAGGGCTATTTCGGCCTCGCCGCCGCGAGCGAAGCGTTCGCCGAACTGCCCGAGAGCTTCGCGCCGATCGCTTCGGCCATCGCTGATCGCGGGCTCGGCTTCGTCGAGCTCGGCGGCGACCGGCTGGCCGGGGTCGCCGCCGCCACGGGGCTCGCCTATGCGAGTGCGGTGGGCCCGCTCGACGTGGTGCCCGAGGCCGGGGCGATCGATGCTGCTCTCGGCAGGCTGGAGGGCACAGCACTGCGCGACGGCATCGCCGTCGGCTACGTTCAGGCCTATCCCTTGACCTTCGACCGGCTCTGGCACTGGTCGCGAGGCCTCGAGCAGAAGGGCATCAGCCTGGTCCCGGTGAGCCATCTCCTGGCAGTGCCGTGATGCGGCAGCGGATGCCGACAGCGGACGAATGCAAGGTCTCGGCATGACCCCCTGGTGTGATCGCGACGGGCGGGCCCGGCTGTGGCAAGTCCTTCGGCATCCGGCGGCGCGAGGCGCAGAACGGGTCTTGGTTCGGCAGTGCGGCGGCAGGCGAGGCCCTGCGCGGGACGATTGGGGCTGCTCGTGGCGGGGTCGAATGGGCAGGCTGGTGCGGGGGAATCGGCGGCGGCTTGGTTCGGGCCTGGCGTTCGACAACCGATCGGCCGGGGCATTGGCCACTGATTCTCGGCCGGAGAGGCGTCAGCCTCGTTCGCCCTGGCCATCTTCGGGCGATGCGGTGATGCGGCGCAGCAGTGCGATCCGCCGCGGCGGTGCACGGACGCGAGGTCGCGCCCTGACCTGTTGGCTGATGGCGATGGCCGGGTCCGGCTGTGGCATGTTCTTCGGCATCCGGCTGCGTGAAGCGCAGAACCGGGTCGTGGTCGGGCGGTGCGGCGGCAGCCTGGCCCTTGCGCGGGGCGATGGGTGTGGCTCGCCGCGGCCTGGAACGGGCAGCTTGGTCGCAAGGTATCGCCGGCGGCTTTGTTCGGGCCTTTGCTTCGAGCTCCGATCGGCTGGGGCATCGGCCGCCGACGCCCGACCGGAGAGGCGTCAGCCTCGCTCTCGCGGGCCCTCTTCGGGCGCTAAGGTGATGCGGCAGATTTCAGGATGTGCTGCGCAGCGGCCATGGGTCGGCTCGCGGGATGACCGGTTACGTGATTGCTGCAGCCGCGCCGGGTCGGCATGCCTGCTTCGGGGCCTTGCTGCGCGAAGCGCCGAACCGGCGGGTGGTCGGCCAGTGCGGCGAAATTCGGGTCCGATAGGCCTCGGGCGGCGTGATCGACGCTGTTCTCGGCAGGCTCGAGGGTGGTGGCCCGGTGCCGAGGCGTCGCCGGGGGCTTATTCAGGCCTGTTCTTCGACCTTTGGTCGGCTCGGGCATGGCGCGCGAAGTCTCGACTGGAGGGTGTTCGGCCTCGCGCCGGTCATACTTTTTTCGATGCGGTGATGCGGCAGCGGGCACGGGCTGCGCCGGTAGCCGACAGGCGCAGGGTGTCGGCATGACCTCTGGCGTGATCGAGGTGGCCGAGTCCGGCTGTCGGCCATGCGTCGGAGCCATGCTGCTCGATCCGCAGAGCCGGGTGTTCGGCGGCCAGCGCTGCGGTACCCGGGCCGGGGCCGGGGCGGTCGATGCCTCCACGGCTGGGTGCGAGGGTTTCGGCATGTTT
>SLRI01000030.1 GCA_007131045.1 Rhodospirillales bacterium | reverse complement strand
GCGATCGACTTGCCGAGGACGCGGCACTTCATGCGCATCGCCAGTTTCACCGACAGCTTCACCAGCCGCTCGGGCGGGCCTTCCTGCCGGGGCTGGCCGGGGCGCCCGATGGCCGCTTCGAGCCGTCCCGATGCCGGCGGCGACGCCGAGCTCACCGTCGGCACCAGGACGGCTCGAGACGTCCCGACGGCCTCGACGATGAGACGTCGATGACCGGCTCCGGCGGCGTGGCCCTCGCCACACCACCCGCAATGCAACGCGACGCGGCGACCTGGTACGGCTATCTGCTGCTCGCCTTCTTCACCTTTCTCTTGAACATTCAGGGCAACATCCTGCCCTTCCTGCAGCGCGAGCTCGCCATCGGCTACGGCACCGCCGCCCTGCATGCCTCGGCGATCGCGGTCGGCATGATCGTCACCGGGCTCACCGGCGAGCGGCTGATCGCACGGCTCGGCCAGGGCCGCGCACTCGCCGTCGGTGGCCTCGGGGCAGCTCTGGGCGCTTTCTTTCTCTGCATCGCACCTGCCGCCTGGGCGAGCATCGGCGCCTGCTTGCTGCTCGGCCTCGCCGGCAGCCTGATCCCGTCCGTGGTGCCGGCCATGCTGGCCGGCATTCACGGCCGCAACCGCGACCGGGCGTTGGCCGAGCTTTCGGCTGCCTGCTACGTCTTCGCGGTGACGGCGCCGCTGGCCGTGGGTGCATCGCTGGCGCTCGGCCTGGGCTGGCGCGGTGCCGTGCTGTGCGGCATCGCGATCGGCCTCGCGATCCTCGCGATCGGCCGCCGGGCCGAGCTTCCGCCGTTGCCTTCGGTAGCTGCCGCCAAGGGTCGCCTGCCGGCCACCTACTGGGCCTATTGGTGCCTGCTGGCGCTGGTCGTCGCCATCGAGTTCTGCGTGCTCCTCTGGGCCCCCGCGTTTCTCGAGCGCGTCGTCGGACTGCCGCCCGCCACGGCGGCGAGCACAGCGGCGGTCTTCGCACTCGCCATGCTGGCCGGCAGGCTCGCCGGCAGCGCGCTCGTCGGCCGCTGGCCGCCGGCCGTGCTCTTCGCCGGATCGCTCCTCCTCACCCTCCTCGGCTTTCTGCTCTATTGGGGCGGTGGGTCGCCCTGGCTCGCCGTGCCGGGTCTGGCCGTGATCGGCCTCGGAGTGGCGCTGCTCTACCCCTTGAGCCTCGGCCTCGCCCTCGAGGTCGCTGGGCCGTTGGCGGCGGCGGCGAGTGCCCGGTTCATGTTCGCCGTCGGCCTCGCCATCCTGACGGCGCCCTTCCTCCTCGGTGCCGTGGCCGACCGGGTCGGCCTCGCCACGGCACACCTGGTGATCCCGGCACTGACGGTGGTGGCGCTCGCCGGCTTGGTCGCTGCCCGCGCCCTCGAGCGGCGCTCGGCCGCCCGCTGAGCCGGACGAGGTGCTCGAGCCGACAGCGGCGAACGGCCAGCATTGCCAGGGCGGGCGGGCTGCGCCATCCATGCACCGCCGGCCAGCGGTGCGGGCGTGGCAGCACGGACCGCAGGGCCCGGCATCGGCAGGAAGGCAGGCTTAATGACGGACAAGGTCGGGATTCTGGTCGTCTCGCATTCGCCCAAGGTGGCGGCGGGAACGATCGACATGGTGCGGCAGATGGTCGGCGACGATGTCGTTTGCCACGGCGTCGGCGGCAATGCGGATGGCGGCCTCGGCATCGATGCGGCGACGGTGCTGGCCGGGATCGAGCGGGTCTGGTCGCCGGCCGGCGTCGCCGTGCTGGTCGATCTGGGCGGTGCGGAGATGAACAGCGACATGGCGATCGAGATGCTCGACGAAGCGCGGCGGCCGCTGGTGCGGATTTGTGCGGCACCGATCGTCGAGGGGGCGGTGATCGCGGCTGCCGAGGCGTCGTCCGGCAGCACGCTCGACGCGGTGGTGGCAGCTGCCGAGGCGATGGGCTGATGCAGGAGGCGACCTGCCGCACGCAGTTGGTCATCGCCCATCCGACCGGCCTGCACGCCCGGCCGGCGGTCAAGCTCACCAGGCTCGCCAAGGGGTTCGATGCCGACATCCGCCTGCGCGCCCTGCCGGACGGCGACTGGGTCGATGCCAAGAGTATCGTCAAGGTGATAAGCTTGAAGCTGAAGACGGGAACGGCGGTCGAGATCGAGGCCGCCGGCCCCACGGCGGCAGCGGCCGTCGAGGCACTGGGCGGCCTGGTCGCGCGCGACTTCGACGAGGCGGGTTGAGCGGTTGGGCGAGGCCACGAACGAGCGGCGGCATCGCGGCCGGATCGCCGCACCGGGGCTGGCGCTGGGCCCGCTCGTCCGGCTGCCCGAGCCGAGACTGACACCTGCCGAGGCAGCGGCCGCGCCCGAGGTCGAGCAGGCCCGCCTCGAGGCCGCGATCGCTTCGGCCCGGGCCGCCATCGACGCTCTCGCGGCCGCCGAGGACGCGGTGATGGCCGACGAGATCCTCGCCTTTCAGCAGGAGATGCTGGCCGACCCGGCACTGGCCGAGGCGGCGATCGAGGCGATCGGCGAGGGGCTGGAGGCCGCTTGTGCCTGGCAGCAGGCGATGGCGGCGCAGATCGCGGTCTTCGCCGGCGACGACGATGCGTATTTCCGGGCGCGCGCCGCCGATCTCGAGGATCTCCGCGATCGTGTC
>SLRI01000182.1 GCA_007131045.1 Rhodospirillales bacterium | reverse complement strand
TGCTCGCATCGAGCTCGATCCCGATCGCCCGCAACGAGGCTAGGGCATCGGGATCGAGGCCGGCCACACCGCCGCCGATGACGCTGCCGAGGCCGCCGACGAAACCGCGCATCGTCCGATCACCGAACAGCACCGCTTCTGCTGCGGGCCTGCCCGAAGCATCGACCGCCGACTGCTCGGCCACGAACTCGCGGAACTCGTTGTAGGCCGCAACGAAGCCGGCGATGCGCTCCTTGATGTCACCGAGGCTGGGTTCGATCGAGACGCTGATGGTGCTGTTCGCGTCGGCCTTGAAGAGGTTGATCGTGACCCCGGGGAGGATGTCGTCCGCCTGGTTGGCGAGGCGTGTGATCTCGACGCCGTCCACCTCGAAGATCGCGGGCTGGGCCGCCTGCAGCTGGCTCGCGGGAAAGCCGCCCGCGATGCCGCTCGCATCGTTCAGCGTGATTGCCTTGCCGGTCTGCTCGGCGGTCATCACCAGGCGGAAGTCGGTGTCGGAAACCTTGAGCACGCTGGCGCGCACGCCCGTGGTGGCGCGCGTGCCGTTGATCCGGTCGCGGAGCTCGTAGATCGTCATCTCGTCGTCGACGGCGATCGAGGCCGTCGGGCCACCGTCGAGGCCGATCTCGAGGGTCCCGCTGAAGGCGGCACCACCGTTCCAGGCATCGCCGAGCCGGGCGTCGGCGGCGCTGGTGCCGGTGGTGCTGAGCTTCTCGGCCGTGGCCAGCTGCTTGACGGTGAGATCGAAGCTGCCGGCGGCGGCATTGTTGGCGACGGCCACCCCGGCGATCTCGGCCGGAGGGACGGCGGTGCTCGAGCTGAAGAAGGCCTGCTTGGTCTCGAAGGCATTGCTCTGCGCACCGAAGAAGCCCGGCGGATTGCGCAAGCCGTCGGCGGCGGCCTTCAGGTTGCCGAGCAGCGATCGCATGTCCTCGTAGGCGGCGATCTTCTCCTCGTTCCGGGTCGTGCGGTTCTCGAGGCGGACGGCGGGGAGGCGGCTGGCCGCATAGGTGGCCTCGAGGATGGATTCGGTATCCAGCTTCGAGGCGGAGCCGGAGAGGCGCGGGGTGCCGCTCGTGGTCGAGAGATTGCCGAAGTTGATCGCGGAGGTCATGGCTCGGTCTCCTTGTCGCTCCGCTCGGCTCAGGCGTCGATCTCGAGCAGCGGGGCACCGTAGGGCTCGCGGCCGCTGGCGAAGAAGCGCAAGAGCTCGTCCGGCGGGGTCTGCAGCAGGAGCTCGCCACTGTCGCCGTCGGCGATGCGATGGACGAAGCGCCCGCTGTCCTTGTCGTAGAAGCTCTGCACTGCCACCTCCCGGCCGGGGAACAGGTCCCGGGCCGCCTGCTCGACGATCTGCTCCAGCTTACCGCCCACACGCTCGCCGGCGGACTTGCCGACGACCGGTTGGACGACCTCTTGGAGCACGGGCCGGCTCGCGGTTTCGATGGGCCGGGGCTCCGGCCGCACCGGCGACACGGAGCCGGACGACGACACAATAGGGGGCCATTGGTTGAGCATCGGTTAAGCCCAGTCGAGATAATCGGGCCGGGGCCGGTTTTTCGAGCCGGCCCCGGGTCCCGCCGGGTTAGTTGAGGAGCCTGAGCAGCTGCTGCGGCTGCTGGTTGGCCTGCGCCAGCATCGCGACGGAGGCCTGGAGCATGACCTGCTTGGACGAGAAGTTGCTCATCTCGGCCGCCATGTCGACGTCCATGAGCACCGAGCGGGCGGCATCCAGGTTCTCGATGGTGTTCGCCACGTTGGCCGACGCGAACTCGAAGCGGGAGATCGACGCACCGACGTCGGCGCGCTGCTCGTTGATGGTGGCAATCGCGGCGTCGATGGCGGTGCTTGCGGCAGCCGCGTTGGTGCCGTCGGTCCCTGTCAGGTCGAGCGCATTGACGCCGAGACCCGTGGCCGTCGCGTCGTCGAGGGCGACGTCGATCGTGTCGGTGGATGCGACGCCGACCTGGAAGCTCTGGTCGTAGGCGCCGTCCAGCAGCACCTCGCCGTTGAACTTCGTTTGATCGGCGATCGAATCGATCTGCTCGATGAGCGCCTGGAACTCCTTGTCGAGGAAGCCACGCTCGTTTTCGCTAACCGAGCCGGACTGGGCCTGGACCGAGAGGGCCTTCATCCGCATCAGGATGTCGGTCGTCTGCGAGAGAGCACCATCGGCGACCTGGAGGACCGAGGAGGCCTGGCTGGCATTCACTTGTGCCTGCTTCAGGGCGGTGACGTCGGACTTGATCTTGGTGCCGATGGCGAGCGAGGCAGCATCGTCGGACGCTTTCACGATGCGCGAGCCGCTGGAGAGCTTGGCCAAAGAGCTGGCCGAAGCGGCGCTGTTCTGGCTCAGGTAGCGCAGAGCGGTGTTGGCGGTGGTGTTGGTGGAAGCGGAAAGAGTCATCGATAGTTCCTTCTACGTGAAGTGGGTCGGGTGACCCTTGAAAGCGACCAGCTATTTGCCGATCGGCGCCGATTTCCGGTGCGAGGTCAATCTAGCCGATGCCCCTTAACAAAGGCTGAACACGGCCCGCCCGAGGCAAGAAAAGTAAGGCCGACCGTAAGCGGGAAGCATATCATGATACTTGAAAGGCAAATTGGCGGGTGGAAAAAAGAAAAGGCCGGCTCCTTGAGCCGGC
>SLRI01000568.1 GCA_007131045.1 Rhodospirillales bacterium | reverse complement strand
GCGCAGGTCGGAGCGCCGCCCGGCCGCGGCTTGAGCAAGCGGCTCAGGCGACGACGCCGGCCACCACCAGGCAAGCGACGACGACGAGCGTCAATGGCCAGCGCAGCCGCCGGTACCAGGGGGCGGCCCTGCCCTCCGCGATGGCCCGGAGATCGAGCCAGAGCAGGGCGGCGAAGCCCAGGGCAATAATCGAGAAGCCGATGCTGCCACCGAGGAGATAGCCAGCCCAGCCGAGCAGGGCCGGGACGACGCTGAGCCCGAGCCGCTCGAAGCTCGGCTCTTCGGCCGCCATCGCCCAGCCCCAATGCACGCCGCCCATGAAAGAGAGGATGATCCCGCCATAGGCGAGCAGCGAGACGAGCGCCCAGGCCTGAACGGTGGGGCTGCCCAGCGGCCCGGCCAGAACGGCGAGGCCGGCCAGGCCCAAGAACGGCAACGCGCCGAGAAATCCCAGAACGAAGGCGGGCAGCGGCACGTCCTGGCGCATGGCATCGAGCATCGTCGAAATCTCCGGAGGTTGCAGGCGATGATTTGGCGGGCCGAGCGGTCACGGCAAGTGAGGCAGTGCGGGCCCGACTTTAGGCTTTTTAACCTATTTCTAGCCTGCCGTCAAAGCCGACCGGCGCGTCGTCGGCCACAGCGTGACGCGGTTGGCGCTACCGGCTGGCACAAGCATATGATAATACTGCCGAGCCTCAGTTCTCGTTTGTTGCCGATGTCCGATCTGATATCAATAGATCCTGCGGTCTCGAGGGCCCGCCCCAAGCGGCGCCTGTCGGAAACCTTTACAGTTTATGAAACGTGATTGCCGGATGTTGGACGAACTCTGAACCGCGCATGGTCTTCAGCTCCTACGCCTTCATTCTCGCGTTCTTGCCGGCGCTCTTGGCGGTGGTCTGGCTCGTCCGTCACGCGCTGCCGGCGAAACTGGTCGTTCCAGCACGGCTCGTCGTCGTCGTGCTCTCACTCGCCTCTTTCGTCTTCTACGCCTATTGGGACTGGCGCTTCCTGCCGCTGCTCATCGGCTCGATCCTGGTCAACCACCTGATCGCCAAGTGGTTGTTGCGGTCGGGCGCCTACAGCCGCCTCGTCCTGGCCCTGGGCATCACCGCCAATCTCGCCTGCCTCGGCTATTTCAAGTATGTCGACTTCTTCATCGGCAATCTGGCCGTTCTGACGCAGAGCGAGATCGGGGTGATCGGCACGGTCCTGCCGCTCGGCATCTCGTTCTTCACCTTCCAGCAGATCGCGTTTCTGGTCGACGTCCACAAGGAGCGGCGGCACGACTACCCGATCCTCGACTATACCCTGTTCGTCACCTTCTTCCCGCAGCTGATCGCCGGCCCCATCGTCCACCACAAGGAGATGATGCCGCAGATCCGCCACCCCGATCTCGGCCGCTTCTCGCTGCAGAACGTCAATCGCGGCGTCACGATCTTCGTCATCGGCCTGGCCAAGAAGGTGTTGATCGCCGACTCTCTCGCCCCTTATGCCGACCAGATCTTCGCCGTTGCCGCCACCGGCACGGCGATGAGCGCGTTCGAGGCCTGGGGCGGGGCCTTGGCGTACGGCCTGCAGCTCTATTTCGACTTCTCGGGCTATGCCGACATGGCGATCGGTCTCGCCCTGCTGTTCGGCGTCCGCCTCCCGGAGAACTTCGACCGCCCCTATGCCGCGACCTCGATCCGCGCGTTTTGGCGCCGCTGGCACATGACCCTCTCGCGCTTTCTGCGCGACTATCTCTACATCCCTCTCGGCGGCTCCCGTCACGGCCGGGCGCACGAACTCTCGGCGCTGATGGTCACCATGCTGCTCGGCGGCATCTGGCACGGGGCCGGGTGGACCTTCGTCCTCTGGGGGGCGCTGCACGGCTTCTACCTGGTGGTCGAGCGTGTCTGGGCCAGCCTCGGTGACGCGGTGGGCCGGCCGGAATGGCCGCCCGAGCTGACCAGGCCCTTGGGCTGGAGCATCACCATGGCCGCCGTCTTCTTCGCCTGGGTGCCGTTTCGCGCCGAGAGCTTCGAGGCGACCTGGGTGATGTGGCAGGCGATGCTCATGGGCCCCGTGCTGCCCGAAGCCATGCAGGCGATCATCGGCGAGCGGGCCGCGGCCCTTTTGGCCGGCATCGGCATCGCCGTCGAAGGGCCGATGCATCTCGGCTTGCGCGACTGGATCATCCTCCTTCCGCTGCTCTCGGCGATGCTGGGGCTGGCGATGATCCTGCCCAACGGCCACGCGCTGGGCGAGCGCGTCCACGAGCCGCTGAACCCTGCCATGGCCGGTTCCCGCCGCTACGCGGTGGCCAGCGGAACGGTGGCGGCCCTGCTCTTCGTGGGCTCGCTCATCTACCTCGGCTACAACCCCGTTTTCCTCTACTTTCAATTCTGATGTCGAGCTCGCCCCTCCAGCGCCGCGGCAGCGAAGCCAGAGGCCTCGAACCCAGAGCCCGCGAGCCGAGGGTCCTGCTCGAAGCCGACGCCGAGATGGCCGAATCGGTGCACCTGCTCGCCTCCCGCAAGCCGGGGGCCGCCCTGAAGCTGCCCATGGCCCGCCTCTTCCTCGCCACCTTCGCCGGCGTCTCGCTGCTGCTGGCCGCCCTCGTCTTCGTCGTCGACTACACGGTCGATCCTTATGGCCACTTCGCCGAAGCTCATGACGCCTATCCCTACGAGCCCTCCGACGGCAGCCGCGCGCCCGCCTACATGCTCAACCGCAGCCTGTTCAAGCTGATCCATCTCGACAAGTTCATGGCCGAAACCGCGGCCAGAGGCGAGGCCGTGCAGCTGCTCGTCGGCGACAGCCTCGGCAAGCAGGTCAACCCTCGGCTGCTCGCCGAGGCCACCGGCCGGCCCTGGTTCAATCTCGCCTTCGGCGGCGCCAATCTCATCGAAAACACCCTGTTGATCGAGCACCTGATCGCGCGCAACGGCACCAACGGCGAGCGGATCGAGCGAATCCTCTGGAACTTTCCCTTCACCCGCATCCGCCTGCAACCCAAGGACGAGATGACCCGCGCGCTGGCCGTCAAGGACCGCGTTTATGCCCACCTCTTCACCTTCGAGAGCCTGCGCGCCACCGTCTTCAGTCTGCGCAAGAGGTGGTTCGGCATCGACGTCATCGATCCGGTCCGTAATCTGCCGGTCGACGAGCTCGTCGCCTACAATATCCGGCGTTTTCAGGTCGACACCGAGGGGATGGCTTGGCCCGGCGAGATGCTCGATCGCGTCACTGCCGTCACGCAGAAGGCGCTCGCCGCCGGCATCGAGGTCGTTTTCCTCGTCGTTCCGGTGCATCCCGACCTGCAGGCCGTCTTCGAGCGCGACTTTGCCGACCGCTTCGCCCGCTACCGTTCCTTTCTCGACGGCAGCTGCGTCATCGACCTCACGCCCGACGCCGCCACGCGTTGGCCAGCTGCGCACTTTCGCGACGACATCCACCTCGCCGCCCCCCACATTCCGGCTCTGACGCGCGCCGTCGAGGCCGAACTCGCACAGGGCTGCACCGCCTGACACGAAACTACTTCGAGACGCGGTGGCCCCGGCCGTAGACGAGAACGCGCCCCGGGGGTTGCCCTCGGGGCGCGCTGCAGAACGGATGTTCCGTGGACGCGGCGCCCTTTATTGCACCATGCCCCCGGTGCCACCGGCCGGCGCCTCGGCGCCCGGGGGCGGCGGCGGCTCGGCCCGATCACGGAAGGCGAACTCCGGCGCCTCCTCGGCCTGCTCGACGGTGATCGGCAAGACGACCTCGAAGGCGTCGAACTGGATGTCGAGCTCGTTCCAGTCGACCGCAATCTGCTTCGCCCCGAAGCCGAGGAACCCGCCCACCGAGACCACGGCAGCGGTTACCCGGCCGTCCGTCTCGTCGAGCAGCAGCCCGTCGATGCTGCCGACCCGCTCGCCATCGGGCGTGACCACCGGGGCCCCGATCACCCAGTCGGTGCGCAGTTCGTTCATGTCTTGCGTGCTGCGCAGAACGTCGGCCTGCGCGAGGCTGGTGGTCATCAGCGCCGCGGCGGCCAGACTTGCAACAGTAACGGTCGGCATGATCTTCAGCATAACGTTCTCCTCGTTCGCACCGAGCCAGCCGCAACCGCTCCACGGCTGATGTCAACCGGCTCGAGAATGCATGGATAAAAAGTAAGACAGAGATGGTTGAGGATGAGTTCCCCGATTTTTTCGAATGATTGCGAGCCGGTGAACGGCCACGGCGCGGCAACGCACGCTCGACTGCCGGCGATGAGCGGGCTAGTCTCGGCCAGCATGACGACGAGCCTAGCCCAGCCATTCATCCTGACGCCATTCATCCTGACGAAGAGCCGGCCATGACCAAGACCTACCGCATGGCACTCTGGGCTACCAACCTCGGCCCGCGCTTCGCCGGACTGGAGAACTGGCTCGACCACGTCGAGGCCAAAGCCAGAGACGCCGCGGCAAAGGGGGCGAGGCTCCTCGTCATGCCGGAATACGCGGCCGAAGCCTGGCTCGGCTTCAAGCCGCCGGGCCTCCGATCCGACCAGGAGATGGCCTGGCTCGCCGAGATCGGCAGCGAGGCGCTGCCAGCACTTTGCCGGATCGCGCATCAGGCGGGCATCAGCCTGCTCCCCGGCAGCATGCCCTGGACGCTGGAGGGCCGTCAGCGCAACCGGGCTTGGCTGATGACCCCGAACGGCCGGCTGACGGCCCAGGACAAGCTCTGCCTCACCCCATTCGAGAAGGATCCCCTGACCTGGGACCTCGAGCCCAGCGACACGCTCCGCCTGGTCGAGCTCGATGGCCTGAGGATTGCCGTCCTCGTCTGTCTCGACGTCGAGCTGCCCGCGCTCTCCTGCCTCCTGGCCCCGTTGCGTCCGGACCTCATTCTCGTCCCGTCGATGACCGCGAACGCCTCGGGTCACGCCCGCGTCTTCGGTTGTGCCAAGGCGCGGGCCGTCGAGCTGATGGCCGCCGTCGCCTGCACCGGCGTCATCGGCGTCAGCCCCGGAACCACACAGAACGACAGCAACGTCTCGGGCAATGCCGTCTACCTCCCCTGCGAGCCGGCCTTGGGCTATACCGGTACCCTGCTCGAGACCCAGGCCACCGACGGCAAGGCGGGCGAGCTCTTGTTCGACCTCGTGGATCTGCCGATCGCCACCATCCGCCAGTTGCGCGCGGCCGGGGCCGAAGTCTGGCCCGGCGCCTGGGTCGAGCCGGGCCTGGCGGTCGAGGAGGGCTGGCAGCTGTGAAGACGATCCAAATCATCCTCGAGGCGTAGCGAGAAGTCGGCTCCGACACCGACGCGCGGGCAAGCCGCATCCGGAACTGTGGAGCGCATGGGCGTGGAGCAGATGCGGCACTTCGTGCTTCTCGGTGAGGAAGCCGCAATGGCAGGTATAGGCGGCATCGGCGAAGTCCAGCACGTCGCCGGGCCCGGCCTCGGGCAGCGGCAGGCTATCCGTGGCGGCCCTGAAATGCTGGACGAAGCCCTGGCCCTCGGGTCGCCTCCCATAGGCGTGGGTGTCGTAGTCGGCGAGGCCGAGCTCGCGACCGACCAGAACCACGAGCCCGGCGCAATGGACGCCCTGCCGCGTGCGGCCCTGGTGCCGCCAGGGGACGCCGAGCCAGGAACGGGCCGCCGCGATGATGGCGTCCGGGTCACCGCGCATCATTCACCTGAAAAACCGCCGGGTACCTCGGCAAAAGCGTGATCGAATCCTGAGCGGCAGCTGCCGAACCGCGCTGGTGCAATGCCAGTGACAATGCCATGCCGGACGCGCATTTTGCGGGCCCACCAGATCCGCAGAAGCAAGGCCTTTGCCGCCCAGGGGGAGACCAATGATGAACGGCATAGAGTACATCGCGCAAATCCTGAAACAGGAAGGCGTCGAATGGATGTCCTGTTTTCCCAGCAACCCGCTGATCTCGGCCGCGGCCCGGGTCGGCATTCGCCCGGTGGCGTTCCGGCACGAGCGCGGCGCCGTGATGGCGGCGGACGGCTATAGCCGGATCAGTGACCGGCAGCGCTTCGGCGTCGCCGCAGTGCAGGCGCAGGCTGGTGCGGAAAACGCCATGGGCGGCATGGCCCAGGCCTATGCCGACAACATCCCGATCCTGGTGTTCCTCGGCGGCAACGCCCTCGACCGCCTCTCGGTCAAGCCGAACTTCACGGCCGCCCAGAACTATCGGGGTTGGGTCAAGCAGGTCGAAGCGATCTACACACCGAACCAGGTCGGCGATGTCATGCGCCGCGCCTTTCACGGCTTGCGCAATGGCACGCCTGGCCCGGTCGTCGTCGAGCTGACCGCTGACGTCTGTGCTGAGGAAGTGCCGCTAGCGGCGCGGACCTACAAGTCGCCGAAACTGGTTCGCCAAGTGCCGGAGCCGGCTGCGATCGAAGCCGCCGCCGACGCTTTCATCGGTGCAAAACGCGGCGTGATCTGGGCCGGCGCCGGCGTGCTGTTCTCCGGTGGTACTGCCGCCTTGCGCGAACTGGCCGAGCTGACCGCCACACCGGTCTTCTGCACGATGCCGGGCAAGTCCGCACTCGATGAACGGCACCCCTTGGCGCTCGGTGCCGGCAGTGGCACGACCACCGGCCCGGCGCACGAATGGCTGACCGAATGCGATGTGCTGCTGGCGCTGGGCAGCAGTCTGACGCGGACGCCCTATGGCCAGAAGATCCACCCCGGCAAGACCATCATCCACAACACCAACGACCCGGACGCGCTGAACAAGGACGAAGCGACGGACATCGGCCTGGTCGGTGACACGGCACTCACCATCGAAGCGCTGATCGCCTGCATCAAGTCAAGGACCGACGGCAAGGGTGTCGGCGACCGCAGCAAGACGGAAGCTGCCATAGCCGCGGCCAAGGCCGAATGGCTGGCCGAATGGACGCCGATCCTCACCGCCGACGACGAGCCGATCAGCTATTATCGGGTGATCCAGGCCCTGAACGACACGCTCGATCTGGAAAACAGCATCGTCACCCACGACGCTGGCGCGCCCCGCGACACGATCGTGCCATTCTTTACGGCCACGACGCCGCACAGCTATGTCGGCTGGGGCAAGACCACCCATCTTGGTTTCGGCATCCCGCTGATGATCGGTGCCAAGATGGCAGAACCGCAGAAATTCTGTCTGAACCTGATGGGCGACGGGGCATTCGGCATGTCGGGAACGGATCTCGAGACCGCCGCCCGCTCCGGTGCTGCGATCACCACGGTCCTTTTGAACAACAGTGCCATGGCCACCTATTCCGGCCCGACCCAAGGTGCGATCGGCGCCGAGGCGCGGGAGCAGTACGGTGTCTCCACCATGCATGGCAACTATGCCAGGATCGCGGAAGGCATGGGTGCCGTCGGGATTGCCGTCGACAAGCCGGCGGAGCTGGCGCCGGCCTTGAAGGAGGCCCAGCGCCTCAACGCCAGCGGCCGAACCGTGCTGATCGACGTGCGAGCCAATGTCGAGGAGCGCCGGTCGAAATTTTGACAGCGGCCTCGATGGCGGCCCGCAGGTGCTCGACGAAGCGGCGTCCAGGCCTTGACCTCGTCAAGACTACGCCTTGCCAGCACCGCGCCACTGCGCTAGCGGTCGGGCATGGAACTTAAGGGGAACTCACCGCCGCGCTACGCGATCCGCGTGGCCGATCTGCGGCGCTGGCACGTCATCACCGTCAGCTGCCCCGCCTGCGGCCACAAAGCCGGCTGGCCGCTGCAAACCATGGTCGTGGCAGGCCGGACTACACCAGGTTGATGGATCTCGATCGCAAGCTCTGCCGCCGGGGATGCGGCAATCGCCAGGACAACCGGATCCTGGTGGCCATGGCGTCGCGGGAATAGCCGGACGTCGAGTCGACCGCGCACCTCGAGAAGGAGCCTGCCATGCGCCCGCGGCCGACGCTGAGCCACCCGTGAACATCGCGCTCGATTTCGTGGCTCTGCCACGCGCCTATCGCGGCGTCACTCGCCGCTGCCTGGTCGAGGCGGCATTGACCGGCGAGCCCGCCGCTCAGCCGCGCAGACGCTTGTTCTCCCGGGAGGTTTGATAGTAGCCCCAGACCAGAAGAACGATGACGGCGCCGACGGTGGCGCCGATGAGGCCGGCTCCCTCGTCGGCTCCATACCAGCCGATTGTCTGGCCGAGCCACGTCGCGACGAAGGCGCCGGCGATGCCCAGGATCGTCGTGAGGACGAAGCCACCGGGCTTGTTGTCGCCCGGCGTGATGTATTTCGCGATGATCCCGGCAATGAAGCCGATGATGATCGCCCAAATGATCGACATGTGGTCCGCTCCGGTAGCTGTTGACCGCCGAACAACGCCCGCCGGGTGCTGGTGTTCCCCCATGCCGTGCTGCACGCCTGGTTTCGCGGGCACCCGGGCTTTCAGGCGCGCGCTCTGTCCTCCTGCCTCACTCTTCGCCAGCGGCGGACGAGTGTCGGCACGGCCATCAGCGATTCCAGCGGACCCCGCGGCAACCGGCTTCGCCAAAGCACCGCGAACAGCACGCCCGCCGCCAGGGCAGCAGCTACGACGGTCAGGCCATCGATCACCTGTTGTGAGCGAAGCGTGCTGCCGAACCAATGAAAGGCGAGGATATGCGCGACGTACAGGGTCAGCGCGAGCTGTCCGGCGGCGACCAGCGGCCAGATCAACCGCGCGAGGCGATCGGCGGCGGCCAGCGACAGCCCGAGCACCAGCAACGCCGAGCCGGTCGACCCGATGATCCAGAGCGGCATCTGGCTGTGCGGCCCGTCGTCGAGCAGGCGCAACCAGCCTCCAGGAGCATCCGGCTCGCCCAGGAACTGCCTCAGAGCGGTCGACGAAACGGCGGCGATGACGGCCAGCATGGCGCCGCCCACGACGAGCGCCAGGCGGAGGCGCGGCTGGCGCAGGTCCTGACGCCCGAGGAGCATGCCGAGGAGGAAGGGGGCGGCCCAGGTGATCAACGGATAGGGCCCGGAGAGCAGCAGGCCGTGCGCGATTGCGAATGGCGTGTCACCCCATTCGACCGGTGCCCTGTCGAACGTTCCGGGCGCCCACGTCCGGCCGAGCTGGAAGGTCAGGGGACCGAAGGCCAACGCCGCCGCGGCCAGCGCAGCAAGCGACCGGGTCGCCAGTCCGACGCAGGCAGCACCCAACAGGAAGAGCATGGCGTAGTGCGCCAGGATGACCTTAATGGCGATATCGAGGTTCTGCAGCCACAGCCCGAGCGGCAGGAGCAGGGCTGCCTGCCAGACGAGTCGGATGCGTGTTTCGCCGCGCGTGGCGCTTCGGCTTTGCGCCAGAAGCGATACGCCGATGCCGGCGAGGAGCCCGAACAGGATCGAGGCGCGGCCGTGGGTCAACACTGCATAGAGCCGCCCGGCTGGATCCGTCAGGCCCATCGGCCCGACGTGCACCGCCAGCATGCCGGCGATCGCCAGTAAACGGGCGAGGTCGATGCCCGGGATGCGCTCCACTGCTGCGACTGCCCCGCGTTCCCGGGCCATGTTACGTCCTCGAGATCATTACTGATGGAGCGAGGCCGCAAGCCACTGGCGCAGAGACGATCGTCACTTCGATGACCCGCGCCCACCAGCGCGTCGACCGTCCCGGTCTCCGTGCCTGCGCTACCGGCGGGGGCCGCGCTGCCACGCGTGGCCGCTTCGGATGTACGTCTGCGAAAAAGTGCCGGCAGCGCTCAAAGGTTCCTTCGGGCCCGCTCGATCGCCCTGGCCGCATCGGCGGCGATCTGTCCCTGGCTCTGCCGGAAGCCGTTGGTGTCCGGGGTGGTGATGTTCATGACGACGGTGACCGGTGGCTGGCGGGCCTCGCGCTCCCGCATGCCGGATCCCAGCGCCGCCATCTGCTGCGGGGTGAGCACAGCCTCGCCGCGGCGGAGGATGGCCGGCAGCTCGTCGAGTGCCAAGCCGGCGATGCCGCCGGTGTGGTAGCGGGGGGCGGTGAGGAACAGGCTCGCATCGACGGTGCGTGATGGTGATGCGTCGCGGCCGACCACGTCGCCCTGGTGGAAGAGGCCGGCGAGCATTATGGCGATCTCGCCAACCCCGGCCATCCAGCCGGCAGTTGGGGCGAGGATCGCCTGGCGCACGGCGATCCGGGTGATGTCCGCCATGATGCTCTCGGCGAAGGCGGCGAACTCGAAGCGGCCGGTGGTGACGAAACCGACCAGCGCGTCCTCCATCGACATGAAGGCCCGGGTGGTCACCAGCTCGGCCGCCCTGGCGGCATCGGTTGCGGCATCGACATAGTCGCCCAGCGCCCGGGTCATGCCGTCCTGCCACTCCCGGCTCTGGCGGAGGATCCGGGGTCCTCGGCGGCTGCCAAATCCGCGTCGGCTTCGACGGGGGCGAGGTTGAAGGTCTCCTGCTCGATCGCCCCGGCCTGCTCAACGCGTTGAGCCGTTCGAGTGAGGCGGCATAGGCTGCGGGCCAGAGCGATGCCGCTCTCGCCGCCCAGCGTGTCGTACTGCTCGGGCTCGAGCCGCTCGATGACGTCGACCTCGTTGGAGAGCAAGGCGAGCACCCGGGTGGTGGC
>SLRI01000232.1 GCA_007131045.1 Rhodospirillales bacterium | reverse complement strand
GCCCAGGCTGCCGTCGGCGATGGCGGCGAGGGTCGCGGCGAAGTCGTCGGGAGTGTAGCAGTACGAGCCGGTGACGGTGATTTCCTGCAGCGTGATGCGGCGGACGTCGTAGCCTTCCGAGCCCGGCAGCAGGCCGACATGCACGATCACCCCGCCAGGGCGGACGAGGCGCGACGCGTCCCGGCGGGTGGCGGCGGCCCCCACGGCATCGATGACGAGATCGAAGGCGCTCTCGCCCGGGTCCTGGCCGGCCTCGGTGGGATCGAGGGACGCGATGCCGGTCTCGTTCGCGAGCTGGGCGCGGCGGCCGGCATGCGGCTCGGCGACGGTCACCGAGGCGGCGCCGAAATGGCGGGCGACAATGGCGGCACCGATGCCGATGGCCCCTGCCCCCTGCACCAAGACGCGGGCAGCGGCGGCGGGCGCGAAGAGGTGGCGCAGGCCGAGCTGCACGGCGTGCCACGAGACGGCCAAGGGCTCGGTCAGGGCTGCGTGGCGGAGGCCGAGGCCGGTGGGGACGGGGTAGAGGTTGCGCTCGGGCACGCGGACGAATTCGGCGAAGGCGCCGGGGCGGGCCGGCATCGAAATGATCTGGCGGGTCGGCGAGAGATGCGGCCGGCCGGCCAGAGCTGCGGGGCAATCGGGGTCGACGACCAGCGGGTTGACGGCGACGCGCTCGCCCTGCCTCGGGCCGCTGGCGATGAGGCCGGCCGCCTCGTGGCCGAGGATCAAGGGCGGCGGACGGCGGTCGTCGTGGCCGTGATAGGCGTGCATGTCGGAGCCGCAGATGCCGACCGCATGGACGGCGACCAGCACCTCGCCCGGGGCGGGTTCCGGCGTCGGGGCCTCGGTCCAGATCATCTCGTGGGGGGCGGTGTAGAGCAGGGCTCGCATGGGCTCGGGCCTATTTCGCAGTGAAGCCGCCATCGACGAAGAGGGTCTGGCCAGTGACGTAGGCGGCGGCGTCGGAGCAGAGGAAGATCGTGGCACCATAGAGGTCGTCGAGGTCGCCGTTGCGGCCGATCGCGGTCTTGGCAGCGTTGGCGGCGGCGAGGTCCGGGTCGGCGAACACAGGCGCGGTGAGCGGGGTCGGGAAGAAGCCCGGGGCGATGGCGTTGCAGGTGATGCCGTGCCGCGAGAACGCCTCGGCCATCGCCCGGGTGAGCTGGACCACGCCGCCCTTGGCGGCACCGTAGGGGGCAGAGTCGGCAAACGCACGGACGGACTGCAGCGAGGCGATGTTGAGCACCCGGCCCCAGCGCCGTTCGGTCATGCCGGGGGCGAGGTGCTGGAGGAGGAAGAAGGGGGTGCGCAGATGCAGCGCGATGTGCAGGTCGAACGCCGCGGGGGTGACCTCTTGGTAGGGCTGGCGGAGGTTGATGCCGGCGGCGTTGACCAGGATGTCGATCGGCCCCGCGGCCCGGGCCAGTGCTTCGGCCGCCGCGGGGTCGGCGAGGTCGAAGGCGTGGGTGTGGGCGACAATACCGTCGGCTGCGAGGCTCTCTTGTGCTTCGGCCAGCCGGTCGGCACTCCGGGCGGCGAGGTGGAGCACCGCACCCTGCAGGCCGAGGGCGCGGGCCATGGCGAGGCCGATGCCGGAATTGCCGCCGGTGACCAGGGCGTGGCGGCCGCCGAGATCGAAGAGCCGGTCAAGTCGTGGCATGGGCGGTCTCCGTGGCTGCCTGCACCAGCACGGCAGCGACCCGGTCGCAGTCCTCGGCAGAGAGGCCGAGCGGCAGGCGGATGTCGCAGAGTGTGGCCTGGATGGCGCGGGCGCAAGGCACCTGCGCCGCGTCGACGCCGGCCCAGTGCGCCGGGTTGCTGGTGTAGCCTTCGGCCTCTTTGGTGCCGAACCATTTGACATAGACACCGGCCTTGCGGGCGGCGGCGAGGAAGGCCTGCATGCCGACGCGGTCGCGGCCGGGCAGGCGGAACTGCAGCGAGCTCTGGGCGTAGTGCTCGTCGGGCAGGCGGTGCGGCAGGGAGAAGTCGGGGTGGCGACGCAGGGCTGCGGCGATGCGGTCGTGGCTCCGGTTCCAGTCGGCGACGCGCTCCGGCAGGAGCGGCAGTTGCGGCAGGGCCAGGGCGGCGACCAGGGGGGTCATGCGCAGGCTGAAATTGGCGCAATGGTTGCGCCAGCGGTTCATGACCTCGGGCGGCGGCACGGTGCCGTTCTGGGCGTAGAGCATGTAGCTGCCGGAATGCAGGATGGCGCGGGCGGCGAGGTCGGCGTCGCCGGTGACGAGCACCCCGCCCTCGCCGGCATTGACGTGCTTGGCCGATTGCAGGCTGAAGCAGGCGGCTTGGCCGAAGGCACCGGCGGGGGTGCCGGCCCAACTCGCCCCCAGCGCATGCGCACAGTCCTCGATCAGCGTGATGCCCAGTTCGGTGCAGAGGTCTCGCAGGGCTGCGAGGTCGCAGAGGTGGCCGCGCATGTGCGAGACGAGGAGGTGCTTCGCGCCTGAGCTTTTCACCTTCTGCCGGAGATCGGCCCGGTCGATGACCAGGTCCTCGGTGATCTCGACCGGGACGGGCACCGCGCCGGCATGGGCGATCGCACCGGGGACGGGGCCGAGGGTGAAGGCGTTCATCAGGACGGGGTCGCCCGGGCGGACGCCGGTGCCGAGCAGCGCCAGGAACATCG
>SLRI01000694.1 GCA_007131045.1 Rhodospirillales bacterium | reverse complement strand
TGACCGAGGCCCTGGCCGCCACCGTGGATCGCGAGGAGCGGGCCGGCATCGCGGCCGAGGCCTACACCTATCTCTTCGAGAACTACGTCGAGATGCCGATCGCCGCGATCAACGCCGAGGTGACGGTCGATCCTGAGGTGGTCGCCGAATGGCCGTTCCCCGGGGTGACTGCCGGCGGGATGAGCCACTGGCACCTGATCGTGCCGGCCGGCGAGAGCTGAGTGAACGCTGCCCCCGGTACCGGCTTTCCCAGGTGCCGGGGGTGACCACGCGTGAGTGCTTGGATTGTGGCTCGAGATGCGCCATAATCGAAGCATGAGCACCACGACTGACCAGCCTCGCCCGACAATCGCGGACCTGACGACCGAGCAGCCGGAATCCACCGATCCCGACTATCTGGCTTGGAAGGAAGGCAAGATCCGCAAAGCGCTGGAGTCGGCCAGGTGCCACCCGGACAAGCTCGTTTCCCATGACGAGATGAGGAAACGCTTCGGTCTCGAGCGTTAGATTTCATGAAACCGCGCTCCGCGATCTCGACCACATCTTCGAAACGATAGCCGAAAACGACTTGGGCGCCGCAGAACGGGTCCACCTGCGGATCGATCAGTCGATCGCCTTGTTGGACACTTTCCCGCAGCTAGGGCGTTCTGGTCTCGTGGCCGGCACCCGTGAGAAGGCCGTGCCTCGAACGCCCTATGTGATCGTCTATGAGCGGGTCGGGGTGGACGAGCTTCGCATTCTCGCCGTTGTGCACGGACGTCAGCAGTACCCGCCCGCTGAATGATGACGGCTGATTCCGAGCCCTCGACCTTACCGTCGTGTCCCGTCAAGGCCGATAAGTCCCGAAGCTCCAGAGCCGGCCTTCGCAGTCGCGGGCGTGGTATTCGCGTGAGCCGTAGTCGGTGTCGTGGGGCGCCTTGACGATCTCGGCGCCGGCTGCCTCGGCCCGGGCGTGGTGCGCGTCGACGTCGTCGACGGCGACGTAGATGCCGAAATCGACTTCTGCCCAGGGATTGCCCGCGTCGTCACGCTTGCTGCCGAACATCACGATGCCGTTGCCGAAGCGCAGCTCGGCATGGGCGATCTTGCCGTCGTCGGTGGCATGGACCGCTTTCGCCTCGAAGCCGAAGGCGTCCTCGAGCCAGCGGACGGCCTTGGGGGCGTCGGCGTAGCTGAGCGCTGGGAAGAGTGTCGCGGTTACCGTGTTCGTTTCCGCCATGGCGGTCCCTCCGTTGGTGATCCGCCCAGTCTGCCGCCCCCTGCGTCACCGGTCTTGGACGAATGTCACCCCGTCTGGTCCATGATGCCGGTGCCGTCGGCGAGCATCCGGCGGCGCAGGGCGGTGGGACGCTCGCCGGCGAAGGCCAGGCACTCGCGATTGAAGTGCGGCTGGTCGAAGTAGCCGGCGTCGGCGGCGAGCTCGGCCAAGGGCTCGCCCCGCTGCATGGCTGCCACCGCCGCCTCGAAGCGGCAGAGCCGGGCCGCCGTCTTCGGCGCGAGGCCGATGCCGTCGAGAAAGAGCCGGTGCAGCCGCATGCGGCTCACCTCGAGCTCGGCCGCGATGGCGCTGATCGAGCCGTTGCCGCCGCACTGGCGAAGCCTCAGCCAGGCGCGAAGGGCAATCGGCGAGGGGGGTGGCGCGGCGCCGAGGCGGGCGCTGAAGACCCGATCAACCAGATCGAAGCGATCGGCCCAGCAGCGGGTCTCGGCCAGCCGGTCGACAAGCTCGGCCAGCCAGTGGCCCGGCAGGTCGTCCACCTCGATCACCGCATCGGTGAGCTCGGCCATCGGCAAGCCGAAGAGGCGGCGGGCGGCGAGCGGCGTCATGTCGACCTGTAGGCAAAGCGCACTGCCGATCGAGCCGACGAGCGCGTGGCGGCGATGCAGGCCGGCGGTGAAGCTCCGCCGCAACCAGCGCTGCCGCTCGGGGCGATCCGGGTCGTAGCTGATCCAGGGCTCGCCCAGATTGAGAATGAGCGGGACGACCGGCGAGGGCAGCTCCCGCCGCCTGACGGGGCTGCCGCCGATCTCGAGGTAGCCGCAATAGTCGACGAGCCAGCCGCGCAAGCCCGGCGCCGGCGGTCGCCGCCAGAGCGTCCAGGCGCCGTGTGCCGAAGCGTGCTCGACCACCTCGATGGCCGGCTGCATCAGCCGACGCCAGGGGGCGGATTGGCGGCCCAGAATTCGGCGATGGCCTCGGCCGCCTCGGCCTCGATTGCGGCCGGATCGCCGGTGGCCTTCCCGATCACACCGGAGATGCCGCCGCCGAAGACCACCTCCATGTTGGCCGCGTTGACGATCGCTCTCGCCCCGTGCAGGGCGAAGTCGGTGAGCGAGCCCTGCAGGAGCCGAGTTCGGGTGTCCCTTTGGTGGGCGAGGGCGGCCTCGAACAGGCTGCGGTCGGCATCGGCATGGGCGACGAGGACGGGCTCGACCGAGGCGGGCGCGGTCTCGCAGGCCTGGACGATCAGGGCGGCGAGCTCGGCCTTGTCGATCGCGGGCTCGATCCGGTCCGCGAAGATCCCGCCCGCGATGAACGGCAAGGCGAGCCGGCGATGGCCATGCGCCTCGGCCAGGGCGAGCGCGTTCTGGATGCAGGCGGTGATCGAGCCGCGGGTGGGGTCGAAGCCGTCTCCGGTCTGCC
>SLRI01000375.1 GCA_007131045.1 Rhodospirillales bacterium | reverse complement strand
TGGTCTATGCGCCGGTGGATGCCACCGAGTATCCGGGCGGCTGAGGGGGCTTTCGGATGGAAACCTGTCATGCGGCGCTCGATGCCGTGGTGCGCCGGCCGAGATAGGCCTCCATCACCCGGGCGTCGCGGGCGAGCTCGGCGGATGGGCCGCTGGCGATGACGTGGCCGTTCTCGAGCACGTAGGCGCGGCTGGAGATGGCGAGGGCTTGCCCTGCGAGCTGCTCGACCAGGAGGATGGCCAGGCCCTCCTCGTTGAGCTCGACCAGGACCGGAAAGAGCATGTCGAGGATCTTCGGTGCCAGGCCGAGCGACAGCTCGTCGATGACCAGGAGGTCGGGCTCGGACTGCAGGCCCCGGGCGATCGCCAGCATCTGCTGCTCGCCGCCCGAGAGCGAGCCCGCCTGCTGGGTGCGGCGCTCGCCGAGCCTGGGGAAGAGCTGGTAGGCGCGCTCGAGCCGTTGCACCCGAGCAGCACTCTCCTGGCTTCTCGCATAGCCGCCGAGCAGCAGGTTGTCCTCGACCGACTGGTCGGCGAAGACCCGGCGGCCTTCCGGCACCATGGCGAGGCCGCGCCGGACCATGGCGTGGGCGGGCTGGCCGGTGACCTCCTGGCCCTTGAAGCGGATGCTGCCGCCGCGCGGCTGGAGCACGCCCGAGACGGCTTTCATGGTGGAGGACTTGCCCGCCCCGTTCGAGCCGATGACGGCGACGAACTCGCTTTTCGCGACCTCGAGGGAGACGCCGCGCACGGCCTCGACCCGGCCGTAGGCGACCTCGAGGTCGGTGACGGCGAGCAGCGGGCCGATCATCAGGCGACCTCCGGCTCGACGACCGGGGGTGTCTCGAGGGCGGTGCCGAAATAGGCCTCGATCACCCTGGGGTCGTCGCGGATCGCATCGGGCGGGCCGCTGGCGATCACCTCGCCGTAGTCGAGCACGGTGACGTGGTCGGAGACCGCCATGATCATGTCGACATGGTGCTCGACCAGGATGGTGGTGAGACCGAGCCGCTTGAGGTCGCGGATCAGCGCGATCAGGTCCTCGATCTCGCCGTGGGTGAGGCCGGCGGCGGGCTCGTCCAGGAGGATGACCTCGGGTGCCGAGGCCAGGGCCCGGGCGATCTCGAGCCGGCGCTGGTGGCCGAAGGGGAGGTTCTTGGCGGTCTCGCCGGCATAGGCGGCAAGGCCCACATAGTCGAGCAGGAGGTCGGCCCGGTCGCGCATCGCCTGCTCCTCCCTAAAGAAGCGGGGAAGGCGCAGCACGGTGCCGACGAGGCTGGTCGCATAGCGGGTATCGAAGCCGACGAGCACGTTCTCGGCCACGGTCATGTCGCCGAAGAGCTCGGTGTTCTGGAAGGTGCGGGTCAGCCCGGCCTTGGCGATGCGGTCGCTGCGCTCGCCGCCGATCGCCTCATCGTTGAGGCGGATGGTGCCCTCGGTCGGCTGGTAGAAGCCCGACGCGGCATTGAGGAAGGTGGTCTTGCCCGCACCGTTCGGGCCGATGATCGCATGCACGGTGGCCCGGGTGACGGTGACATCCACGGCGTCGACCGCGGTCAGGCCGCCGAAGCGGATGGTCAGGCCCGAGGTCTGCAGGACCGGCACGCCCTGATCGGCGGGGTCGGTATGGATCGCCATGAGCGCGTCGGCCTCGGGCGAGCGCCTGGGCCAGCTGCCGGGGGTACGGGCCGGCGCCTTGCCGCGATCGAAGAGCCAGCCGGCCCAGTCGGCGAGTGTGCCCATGATGCCCTTGGGCAGCACGAAGATGACGATGGCGAGGAGAGCGCCATAGGCGAAGAGCTGCCAGCGGCCGAATTCCTGCAGGAGGTTGGGGATCCAGGTGAGCACGCCTGCACCTACCAGCGGGCCGAGCGTGGTGCCGGCCCCGCCGAGGATGACCATGAGGAGGAAGCGGATCGAATCGGCGAAGGAGAAGGTGTCGGGGTTCACGTAGCGATTGAGGTAGGCGTAAAGCGCGCCGGCGAGCCCCGCATAGATGGCGGCGATGGTGAAGGCCATCACCCGCATGGTGGTCGGGTGGATGCCCAAGGCCTTGGCCGCGGTCTCGGATTGCGCCACGGCGCGCATCGCCCGGCCGAAGCGGGACGCCATGAGGTTGTGGTGGAGGACGAAGGCGAGGAACAGGACCGCGGCGAAGAGGTAGTAGAGGCCTTCGGTGGTGAGCTCGCCCATGCCCAGGTCGATGCGCGGGATGTTGGAGATGCCGAGCGTGCCGCCGGTGACGTCGCGCCAGTCGATGACGATGTTCTGGACGATCAGGCCGAAGGCGATGGTGATGACGGCGAGGTAGATGCCGCGCACCCGGACGGTGGGATAGGCGAGCATCACCCCGCAGGCCCCGGTGAGCGTCATCGCCGCGAGGATCACCGGCACGAAGCCCCAGCCATAGGTGACCGAGAGGATGGCCGCCGTATAGGCGCCCACGGCATAGATGCCGGCTTGGCCGAGCGAGACGAGGCCGGCGAGCCCGACCAGGATGTTGAGGCCCAGGGCCACCAGGCCATAGATCAAGAACAGCATCACGACGCGGAGCTGGAAGGTGTTGGCGACCAGCGACGGCACGGCGAGGAGGGCCACGGCCAGGGCCAGGGCGAGGAGCGGGAAGGCCAGGTGCCGGTAGCGGC
>SLRI01000361.1 GCA_007131045.1 Rhodospirillales bacterium | reverse complement strand
CCGGACGCCCCGGCCGGCGGCCCGCTGCACCTCTATCGCGAGGGCGACGGGACCCCCTACGCCGGGCGCCGGCCAGCGGCCGACCCGACCCCGCGCCGGCCGGTGATGCTGCATCTTCTGGCCCGAGACCCGGGCAGCGCGGTCCTGCTCGGCCGGCCCTGCTACCACGGCATGGTGCTGCCGCCGGCCTGCACCACGGCACTCTGGACCGAGGCGCGCTACGGCGAGGCGGTCGTCCGCAGCCTCGCCGCCGCGGCCCGCGGCCTGCTCACCGCAAGCGGCGCCGCCGAGCTCGTGCTGATCGGCCACAGCGGCGGCGGCACGCTCGCCATGCTGCTGGCAGAGCGGCTCGAGGAAACGGTCGCGGTGGTGACGCTCGCCGGCAATCTCGACGTCGACGCCTGGACCACGCATCACGGCCTGCCGCCGCTCACCGAATCCCTCGACCCGTCTACCCGGCCGCCGCTGGCCAGGGCGATCCAACAGCTGCACCTCGCCGGCGGCCGCGACCGGGTGGTGCCGCCGGCGATCAGCGCCGCCGCACTGGCGGCGCAAGGCCTGCCGGCGCCGAAGGTCTTTCCCACCTTCGATCACGCCTGCTGCTGGCACGAAGTCTGGCCGGAAGTGTTGGACCAAGTCCGCGCGCCCGCTCAGAACTGGTAGCGGAGGCCGGCGGTGAAGCGGTGGCGGTCGAGGTCGTCATTGGCGAAGGTGCCGTCGTAGTCGACGAAGGCGCTGAACCCGCCGATCGTGGTCAGGCTCAGGCTGGCGCCCAGCTCGATCCAATTCCGGTCGGGGCTTTCGGTTCGGATGTTGAAGCGGGTACTGGCGTTGTCCTCGACGAAGAAGGCGTTCACGGCTTCTGCATCGTCCTCGAACTGGTGCACCCATTGGGCGCGCAGCTGCGGCTGGAGGATGCCGAAACCCGTGCTGATCGGATAGCTCGCTTGAACGCCCAGAGCGCCCGTGAGCGAATTCACGTTCTGATCGTCCACGTCCAGGTTGGCGGGGCTGGCACCGCGCTCGCGGAAGCCGTCGACTTCGAGGCGCTGGAAGTCCAAGCGGCCGAACGGGCTGATGGTCGCCCCCTCGAACGGCACGTCGTAGGTGACGCCGACGCCGGCATAGTATTGCCGCGCATCGGTATCGCTGCGCGCCGTGGCGCTGAGCGTGTTCGGGATGGTCACGCGGCGGCGCATGTCGTAATCCAGCCAAGCGGTGCCGGCCAGAACGTCGATCGAGAGGTTCTCGAGAGGATAGTAGAGGCCGAAGACTTGGCCCGAATAGCTCTCGACCTCGATCCCGCCACCCCGGTCGAAATCGCCGTCACTGTCGGCGTAGCCGAAGGCAGCACCCAGCACGATGTCATCGGTGATCCGGTAGTCGGCGCCGATGGTCAGCGCCACGGTCGTGTAGTCGAGCCCGTCGCGGCGAGCGGTGGAGTCACGGTCACCGAGCTCGATCGCACCATTGACGAAGATTCCGAGACGGCTCAACGGGCTGCCCGCATCGCCGCTGGCGCCGCCGCCGCGCAGATCGGCCGGGAGCAGATAGGCCAGCGCCTCGCCATCGATCGCCCCGCCGGGCGCCACCAGGGTGAGATTGGCGAGGCTCACGCCGGTTGCACCGGCGCGCAATTCGGTCATGCGATCGCCGATGTTGTGCATTTGCGCGGCCGCACTCTGCACGCCGAGGGTGCGATGCCCGTCGACTTCCTCGTGGGCGAGGCTGTCAAGCGCGGTGCGCTGCTCTGATGGCTGCAGTTCGGCGATTGCATTAATCATGGCTTCAAAAGCTTCACTACCGCTACCCTGCTGGTCTATGCGGATCAACGCTCGCGCCGTTGAAGACTGATTATCAGTCAGATCCGCAACAAATACTTCATCAAACTGCGCCTCCGAAATATCAACAATAAGATCAAAAAAGCTTCCCATCCTATCTCCGCCGACAAGCCAGTGATAGCCTACACCTACGTTTCCCAAAATAACTTCATCGCCGCTATCGCCAGCATCGGAAGGCACAGTGACTAACACCTCATTTAGCGTCGAGTCTCGGCGACGCACGAAGCGGCTGCCATCTGCAAAAATTATTTCCACCGAATCCTCTAGTACATTAACTTCGGAAATAACAAAAAAACCACGCTCAGATGTTCTAATAAAAGGCGATTCCAAATCTGTTTCTAGTAGATCGGTTGGGAAGCGTGGATCTGGAATGAACTGTTCATATTCAAAAACGTTAACAACAGATGTGTCAGCTGTGTCAGCCGGAAAAATAACCCACTCATTTTCAACAAACACTTCAGTATTTTCGTTCACATTCGGCCCCTCAGTAAAATTTTCGTTGATGACGAATCTAACTTGGCTGCCGGCAGAACCAGACACGCGGGCTTCACAATCTCGCAAAAGTCGACCACCGCCGAATTCTTCAAATGGCCCGCAACTCACGTCCTGCCCAGTTGCGCCGGTCGGTATCAAGAGCTTCAAGGCAGCGATTAACGATACAAAAGTTCTAGCCGAACCGCCCGGAAAATGCGCATTCCAATACGCTTTCCCGCATTGCGACACCCACATGACCAGACTCCCTCTCCCCGCTGAGCACGCACACCTGCAAGCACTGCCAACGAGATCAGCCCACAGTTCAGGCAACTCGCCAATTGATGAGCAGCAGAGTTGGCATCGATGCCAAGGCACCGATCGCTCACTTTTTCTTATTGACTTTCATATAATGAGTGGAGTGTTTTTATCCGTCAAGCATGAATCGACGAACTGGATGAGCGATTTTTAGTTCAGTCTCGGCGACGATGTCTCAATGTTGTCGATATACCCGAACGGCGCCCGCGACGTCTTCTGGAATGCTGCGTGTGCCTGGACCAATGGAGGCGCTCATGATGGCGGGAACATCCTCATGCCACCGAGCAGATGTCTGCGCGGCCTCACGCCAACACGCTGCTGAATCCTGGCCAGTCGTGCCGATGCTCGTCCCGCCGACGGCGCTGTGGCGATCATCGCTTCAGGACGCTTCGATATTGCGGACAGGGGTACTCCGGATCGCGCAGGTGCTCCGCGAGATGCCGCTTAAGCGGAAGGGCGACGAAGGTGAAGGAGATGCGGTTGAAGGAAATGCCGGGCCGGAGCCCCGGTTCGACAGCCTTCATGACGGCCCTGGCGGTCATCAACGACAGGCTGAAGAGCGACCGGGGCGGCAACCGGTACAAGGCGAAGAGGGTGGAAGTGACGGCGGTCGCCAGCTGCAACCGATGAACGCAGGCGAGGAGGAAGGCCGCGGCATCCGGCGTTATCCGACCACGCGCCAAATCGGCCAGATCCGGGAACAGCGCGCGCACGATCGCCTCGCTCATCTCCTGGACGTGTTGGGGAAGTGGCTCCGCCATTTCGGCCTCCCGCTTCAAGCGGCGGCGATGTTTGTTCGCCTCGACACGGCTGAAAGGCTATGCCGAAACATTCACATCTTCTGTGATCAAGATAACAGACAAGGCCGAAGGTAGCAACGTAAGGATATCGGGCCACAGTACACAGCGCGGATTTGGACGGCGGACCCTTGCCACAAATCGCCTCGCGCCTAGTCTGCCGGCAGGCACCCGGTGGCGGGAGGAAATCGATTGAGCCCAGACCTGGAGGCGTTGCTGGTGCCCGTCGACGAGGCGGCGCCGGCCGGGGCGGATCCGGCGACCAGTGATCCGCTGTTTCAGGTCGTCGTGCAGGCGGCCAGGGGCCAGACAGACTACGCGTTCGACGGCAAGGACGAGGTCGCCGTCTTCCGGCCGCCGAACTGGGGCGAGGTGAAGCGCCAGACGATCGACTGCCTCGGGCGCAGCCGCGATGTCCGGCTCGCGATCATTCTCGCCCGGGCGCTCGCCGCCGAGGCGGGGCCGGCCGGGCTGGCGCGTGGCCTGCGCTATCTGGAGCGGCTGCTCGCCGCGTTCTGGGACACCGCGCATCCGGCACCCGATCCGAGCGAGAGTGATCCGGCCGAGCGCTATTTCACCCGCATCAACGCGCTCAAGCTCCTGGCGCAGGGCGACGGGCTGCCGCGCGAGATCCTGGCCGCCCCCTTGATCGAGGCGCGCGGCATCGGCCGGTTCTCGCTGCGCCAGGTGCAGCTCGCCCAGGGCAGGGGGGCGCCGGGACCGGGCGAGAGCCGGCCCGAGCCCGGGATGATCCAGGCGGCCACCGAGCAGGATCCGGAGATCGCCGCCAAGCGCGCCGAACTCGCCGCTGCGGCGACGGCGTTTCGCGCCATCGCGGTGCAGCTGGAGGCCGAGCTCGGCTCGGCGGCCCCGGATCTGGCCCCGCTCGAGCGGTTGCTCGGCGAGCTCGGCCGCGCCCTCGGTGTGGACGCGGCGGCGCCGTCCAGCGAAGCCGAGCCCGCCGGCGCCGCCGCACCGGCGGCGGGTGTGGCCGATACGTCACCCGTGTCCGACGGCACTCGGCTCGGCTCGCGCGCCGAGGTGGTGGCGGCGCTCGATGCCATCCTCGACTTTTATCGCGACAACGACCCGTCGAGCCCGATCCCGCTGTTCGTCGCCCGGATCCGCCGGCTGGTGCCGATGGACTTCCCCGGACTGTTGCGGGAGCTGGCGCCCAGCGGGCTCGCCGAGCTCGAGCGCCTGGCCGATGTCGAGCCGACGGCCGGCGACGCCATCACCGATGGCACGATCGACGCGGGGCCGCGCGCGGCGGTGTCGGCCCCGACGATCGGCTCGCGCCGGGCGGTCGTCGAAACACTGGACGCGGTGATCGATTTCTATCACACTTCCGAGCCGTCGAGCCCGATACCGGTGCTCGTTCGGCGAGTTCGGCGGTTGGTTCCCCTGGACTTCGTGGCGTTGTTGCAGGACATCGCTCCCAAGGGCCTCGCCGAGTTCTCGCAGTTTGCCGACCGCGACGGCCAAAGTGATCAGTAAGACACGGGCATCGTCAGCAAGGGGGACGCTATGGCAGACAGCGGACAGAAGTTCATCGGGCGCAATCGCGCCCCGCGTGTTCAGATCGAATATGATGTCGAGATCTACGGCGCCGAGAAGAAGGTGCAGCTGCCCTTCGTCATGGGCATCATGGCTGATCTCTCCGGCAAGAACAACGCCGAGCTGGAGCCGGTCGACGAGCGCAAGTTCCTGGAGATCGACGTCGACAATTTCGATGCGCGGATGGCGGCCATGCGGCCGCGGGCGGCCTTCGCGGTGCCCAACGCGCTGACCGGCGACGGCAATCTCATGGTCGACCTCAGCTTCGAGCGGATGGAGGATTTCTCGCCCGAGGCGGTCGCCAGGAAGGTCGGTCCGTTGCGCAAGCTGCTCGAGGCGCGGACGCAGCTGCAGTCGCTGTTGACGGCGATGGACGGGCGCAGCGACGCCGAGGCTCTGATCGCCGACATTCTGGCCCAGCCCGAGAAGCTCGAGGAGCTGGCCAAGGCGCGGGCGGCGGGCGACGCCGACGGCGAGGACGACAAGCAGGCAGGTTAGCGGACGCGAGGAGTCCTGGTGATGGCGGAGACGGAGCGCGCGCAAGAGGCGGTGGCGGGCGAGGTTGCGACCACCGAGGACAGCTTGTCCTTGATGCTCAAGCAGCGGTTCAAGCCACGCACGGATGCCGCCGAGCAGCGGATCCGCAGTGCGGTCGAAATTCTCGCCGAGCAGGCGCTCAAGGACACCGAGCGCGAGCCCGGCGCCCGCATCGTCAGCAGTGACGCCATCAAGACGATCCAAAAGGCGATCGCCGAGATCGACCAGAAGCTGACCGAGCAGATCAACCTGATCCTGCATCACGAGGATTTCCAAAAGCTGGAAGGGGCGTGGCGCGGGCTGCATCATCTCGTCAACAACACCGAGACCGACGAGATGCTGAAGCTGCGTGTGATCAATATCTCCAAGGCCGAGCTCGGCAAGACGCTGGCCAAGTTCGAGGGGACGGCCTGGGATCAGAGCCCGCTGTTCAAGCAGGTCTACACCTCCGAATACTCGACCTTCGGCGGCGAGCCCTTCGGCTGCCTGGTCGGTGATTTCGAGTTCGACAACAGCCCGCCGGACGTCGCATTGCTCCGCAACATGGCGCAGGTGGCGGCCGCCGCGCACGCGCCCTTCATCGCGGCTGCCGCCCCCTCGGTTTTCGGCATGGACAGCTGGCAGGAGCTGATGCGGCCGCGCGATCTCACCCAGCTCACGCTGTCGCCCGAGCATGCCGCCTGGAATGCGCTCAGGCAGAGCGAGGACAGTCGCTACCTGGCACTCGCCATGCCGCGGGTCCTGGCCCGCCTGCCCTACGGTCAGAAGACCAACCCGGTCGAGGGTTTCGCCTTCGAGGAGGCGGTGACCGGCGAGGACCACGGCAAGTACACCTGGATGAACGCGGCTTATGCCTTCGCGGTCAACGTCAACCGTTCGTTCAAGCTCTACGGCTGGTGCTCGCGGATTCGCGGCATCGAGTCGGGCGGTGCCGTCGAGAACCTGCCGCTGCACACCTTCCCGACCTCGGACGGCGGGGTGGCGGCGACCTGTCCGACCGAGATCTCGATCGACGACCGGCGCGAGGCCGAACTCGCCAAGCTCGGCATGATGCCGCTGGTGCACAAGAAGAACACCAACATCGCCGCCTTCATCGGGGCGCAGACCCTGCAGCAGCCGCAGGAATACGACGATCCGGACGCCACCGCCAACGCCCGGCTTTCGGCAAGGCTCCCCTATCTCTTCGCCGCCTGCCGCTTCGCCCACTACCTGAAGTCGATCGCCCGCGACAAGGTCGGCTCGTTCAAGGAGCGCAGCGACATGGAGAAGTGGCTGCAGCGCTGGATCAACAACTACGTCGACGGCAATCCGGAGCACTCGAGCGAGACCGTCAAGGCGCAGAAGCCGCTGCGCGAGGCGCGGGTCGTGGTCCAGGATGTCGAGGGCAATCCCGGCTACTACACCTCCCGCTTCTACCTGCGCCCGCATTTCCAGTTGGAGGGCTTGACGGCATCCTTGCGACTGGTCGGACGCGTCGACCGCAGCTAGCGCGACCGAGGCCAGCTTTCGTCCACACTCTGCCGCCGGTGCTGCATGACCCGGCGAGCATCGGTCAACCGAGGAGAGCAGCATGGCAGTCGACATGTTCTTGAAGATCGATGGGATCGACGGCGAGTCGAGCGATCACGCGCACGAGGGCGAAATCGACGTGCTCGCCTGGAGCTGGGGGATCAGCCAGAGCGGCACGATGCACATTGCCCGCGGTGGCGGCGCCGGCAAGGCCAATATCAGCGATATCATGGTGACGAAATACACCGACAGTGCCACCGCCAACCTGATGCTCGCCTGCTGCAGCGGCAAACAGTACGCCACCGCCGAACTGGTCTGCCGCAAGGCCGGCGGTGACGAGCAGGTCGAGTACATCAAGGTCGAGATGGAAAACGTGATCATCACCTCGGTCTCGACCGGCGGCTCGAGCGGCGAGGACCGGCAGACGGAATCGGTGGGGCTCAACTTCGCCCAGTTCAAGGTCACCTACACGCCGCAGGACAACGACGGCAGCCCGCTGCCCGAGATCGGGCCGGTCGGCTGGAACATCCAGAAGAACGAGGAGGTCTGACCGGCCGGGCCGGGCCCGCTGGCCGATCGGGCGTGACATACCGGGCCGCGCCTTGTATTTTTCAGTTGGTCGTGGCGGTCCGTGCGCGCTCGCGGTGGTGCGGTAGGCGAACGATCGGCCGCCACGCACGGTCGCCACTGAGCCGGAGGTGGAGGCATGGACGTGTTGCGATTGGTGGGGGTGGCCCTCTGTGTGACGTGGCTGTCGGCCGCGGTCCCGGGCGTGGTCACGTCGGCGGCCGCCGACGAGGACTTCCTGTCGAAGGAAGAGATCATCGAGCGGCTGCAGGGGCCGCCGCGGGTTCGCTCGCTGATCCTCGGCGGCGGCGAGACGGCGGCCGCGCCGGCCCAGCCCGCCGGCTGGCTGCCGGATCTGCGAATCACCTTTCCGTTCGATTCCGCCGAGTTGACGCCCGATGCCCGGGACCGGCTCGACGTGCTCGCCGAGGCGCTGCTCGACGACCGGCTGGCGACCGGTCGGTTCGAGATCGCCGGCCACACCGATGCGGTCGGCAGCCCGAGCTACAACCAGCAACTGTCCGAGCGGCGCGCCCGGGCCGCCCACGACTACCTGATCGGCCAGTGGGGCATCGCGCCCGAGCGCCTGGTGCCCAAAGGGTTCGGCCAGGAGCAGCTCTTCAATCCCGCCGAGCCCGAGGCGGCCGAGAACCGCCGGGTCGAGCTGCTGCGCGTCGACGGCTGAGCAGCGTCCGATGACCGCTAGCGATGGCTGAGGCGAACCGTGGCCCGCTGAGCCAGTCGGGCGTGACGCTGGTTCCCGGCAGCGTCCTGGCCCACACCTACGAAATCCGCCGGCTGATCAATTCGGGCGGCATGGGCCGTGTCTACGAGGCGTCGAACAAGGTCACCGGCGATACCGTCGCGGTCAAGGTGATCCGCCCGGAGCTGCTCGGCGACGAGCGGTTGAAGGCGATGTTCGTTCGCGAGGCCGCGGTGCTGCGGCGGATTCGCGACGAGGCCATCGTCGGCTACGAGGGCATGTTCCAGGACGAGCAGGGCCGCGGCTTTCTCGTCATGAACTACATCGATGGCCCCTCTCTGGGCGAGCGGACGAGCCGCCAAAAGCTGACCGAGGGCGAGGCCCTGGCCCTCCTCCAGCGGCTCGCGGCTGGGCTGGAGGCGGCGCACGCGGCCGGCATCTGCCACCGCGATCTCTCGCCCGACAACGTGCTCCTGCCGGACGGCGACCTCGCCCGGGCGACGCTGATCGATTTCGGCATCGCCAAGCTGGTCGATCCCGAGGCCGGCACCCTGGTCGGAACCGACATCGCCGGCAAGGCCGGCTACATGTCGCCGGAGCAGCTCGGCGTGGTCGATGCCGAGATCGGCCCGCGCTCGGACATCTACAGCCTGGGCCTGGTCATTGCCGCTGCGGTGCGCGGCGCGCCGGTCGACATGGGCACGAGCTTCGCGGACATAGTCGATGCCAGGCGGCGGGTGCCGCCGCTCGACGGCGTGCCGATCGGGCTGCGCGACCGGCTGCGCACCATGCTGGCCCCCGAGCCGGGCCACCGCCCGGCGAGCATGGCGGCACTGCTCGAGGACTTCGGCGATCGACAGCCGCCACCGCCACCGCTGAAGCCGAAGCCACCCTCGAAACGGCCAATGCGTTGGGCCATGGTGGCGGTGGTTGCGGTCCTGGTCGTGGCCCTCGGCGGCGTGGGCTATCTCTTCCTCGCCCCGCCACCTTCCCCCGATCTAGCCGACGTGCCGTTGCCGGGGCCGCTCGAGGCGCCCGATACGGTACCGGCCACCCTGCCGCCCTTGCCACCAGAGGTCGCGACGGCGACCGAGGCGGAGCCGGACCCGGAGCAGACCGACGGTGCGTTGCTGGCCCGGCTCGCCGGCTTGCTGGAAGCGGATTTTCCCTGCGCCGAGATCGTGCCGTCGCTCGGCGCCAACGGTACGGTGCGGCTGGCCGGCAGCGTCGCCCGGCAAGACGACATGCGGCTGCTCGAGCGGGCGGTCGCCGCGGTCGACGGCATTGACGGCGTCGAGCTCGCGGTCGAGCCGCGCGGCGACTATCCGTGTGCTGCAGCAGCTCTCGCCAGCCGGGCGATGCCCCCCGCGGTCGAGCGGCTCTCGGTCAACCAGCCGGATCACGTCTACCGCGAGGGCGATTCCTTGATCGTCGAGGTGCGGGCTGCCCCGGACCGGGAAGCGCACGTCTATCTCGACTATTTCGACGCCGCGGGCAATGTCGTCCACCTGCGGCCGAACCCCTTTGCCGAGGCCACCCGGCTCTCCGCCGGCGAGACCGCCCGGCACGGCGTGCCGCCGGAGGAGCGGCGGTCCGGGGTGCGCTACTACGAGGTGGTTCCGCCGTTCGGCCGCAATCTATTGCTGCTCATGGCGGCCGATGCGCCGCTGTTCGACAGCCTACGCCCCGAGCTCGAGCCCGCCGGCGACTATCTCCGTGCCCTCGAGGCACTGCTCGCCGAGCGGCCGGGTGCCATTCGTGCCGGCATTGTCGAGCTCGAGATCGAGCCCTATTCTGAGCGATGACACCAGTGGGGGAGGAACCGGCATGACCCGATACGCGAGCGTGGCCATCGCCTGGCTCGGCCTCGTCGCCGGTGCGGCCATGGCCGAAGAGGTTGCCATCGCTGACGAGGCTTCCCTCTCGATCCAGCTCAACAAGCTCGAGCCGGTCGATGCCGGCTGCCGGATCTATTTCGTCATCGAGAACCAGGGCGACGAGGCCTACCAAGAGCTGACGGTCGACCTCGTCACCTTCGATCCAGGGGGGATCGTCGGGCAGCGCCTCCTGGTCGAGCTCGGGCCGCTCCGGCCGGCCAAGACCTCGGTCAGCTCGTTCGACTTCGAGGCGCTGGAATGCGCCGCGATCGATCGGATCCTGGTCAACGACGTCACCTCCTGCCGAACACCGGCCGGGCCGCCCGAGGACTGTGTGGCGCGGATCGCCCTCTCCT
>SLRI01000279.1 GCA_007131045.1 Rhodospirillales bacterium | reverse complement strand
CCGATCGTCTACACGCTGCACGACTTCAAGCTGTTGTGCCCGGCCTACAGCTTCTTCAACCCGCGGCTCGGGGTCTGCGAGCGCTGCGCCGGCGGGCGCTTTTGGCAGTGTGCGGCCAACCGCTGCCTGCACGATTCCCGCGCGGTGAGTGCCGTCTATGCGCTGGACGCCTACGTGCATCGCTGGCGCGGCTCGTTCGACGTCGTGGACGCCTTCGTGATGCCCAGCCGGTCCATCCTGGAAAAGCACCAGGAGCACGGCCTGCCGGCCGCAAAGCTGCACCACATCCCCAACTTCTTCGAGACCACGACGGACGCCACCGTCGATCCAGAGCTGATCGCGGCAGCCCGAGACCGCTATGGCCGCTACATCGCCTATTTCGGCCGGTTGAGCGCCGAGAAGGGTTGCGCGCAGCTGATCGAGGCCTGCGCCACAGCCGGCCTGCCGCTGGTGCTGATCGGCGAGGGGCCGGAGGAGCAGCGGTTGCGGGCGCTGGCCGAGCGCTCGACGATGCCGGTGCACTTCACCGGCTACCGCAGCGGCGATGCGCTCTGGGCGCTGGTCGAAGGTTCGCTCGCCGTGGCGCTGCCGTCGATCTGGTACGAGATCGCGCCCAAGAGCGTGCTCGAGGCGATGGCCCGCGGCAAGCCGGTGGTAGCCTCGGCGATCGGCGGCCTGGCCGAGCAGATCGAGGACGGGGTGACCGGGCTCCTGGCCGAGCCCGGCAGCGTGCCGGCGTTGGCTGCGGCCCTCGGGCACCTGGCCGAGCTCGACGAGGCGGCGCTGGAGACGATGAGCACGCGAGCGCGCGAGCGGGCCTCGACCAGCTTCACCACCGACCGCTACTACAACGCGATGACCGAGCTCTACGGCCGCCTGCTGGAGGCCCGCCGTGGCTGACCATCGCGCCACCATCAAACGAACGCGCCAGAGGAGAGCCCGATGAAAGTCGTCATTCTAGCCGGTGGCTACGGCACCCGTCTCAGCGAGGAGACGGTCGTTCTGCCCAAACCACTCGTCGAGATCGGCTCGATGCCGATCCTCTGGCACATCATGAAGATATATTCGGCGCACGGACTGAACGAGTTCGTGGTGTGCTGCGGCTACAAGGGGTTCATGATCAAGCAGTACTTCATGGATTTCTTCCATCGCAGCAACGACATGACGATCGACCTGCGGACCAACAGCATCGACGTGCATCGGGTGGCAACCGAGCCGTGGCGGCTGACCCTCGCCGATACCGGCATGGACACCATGACCGGCGGCCGCATCAAGCGCGTCCGCGACTATCTCGGCGAGACGACCTTCTGCCTGACCTATGGCGACGGGCTGAGCGACATTGACATCACCGCACTGCTGCGCTTCCATCGAGCCCAAGGCACGCTGGCCACTGTGACCGCGGTGCAACAGCCGGGCCGCTTCGGCGTGCTCGACCTGTCACACGGCCAGGATCGGGTGAACGGCTTTCGCGAGAAGAGCGCCGGCGACGGCCATCTCATCAATGGCGGCTTTTTCGTCTGTGAGCCCGGCGTCATCGACTATATCGAGGGGGACGAGACCGTTTGGGAGCAGGGGCCGCTGCGCCGCCTGGTGGCCGACGGCCAGCTCGCCGTCTACCATCATCGGGGCTTCTGGCAGAACATGGACACGCTGCGCGACAAGCATGTCCTGGAAGATCACTGGCAGAGTGGCAATCCGCCGTGGAAGATCTGGGATCGGGCGGCGCCCCCAGCAGCAGCCGAGCAGACGGCCGGCGTCGGCTGACGGGATGCCCGCGCAACGCCCCATCGCTCGCCCTGCCCAATCGCTTCGAGGACGCCACTGATGATGATCGTCGACACCGCCTTGCGGGCCCGCGCCGCCGCCGGCAACCCGGTCCCCTTCGCCCTCTATGGCGCCGGCTTCATCGGCAGCGGCATCGTCCATCAGACCCTGCACCACGTGCCCGGCCTGAAGCTCGCCGTCATCTGCAACCGCCGGGTGGAGGCGGCCATCGAGGCCTATACCAAGGCCGGCGTGCCGCGTGAGCAGATCGTCGAGGTGCGCTCGGCCGGCGACCTCGAGGACGCGATGGCGAACAACCGGTATGCTGTGACCGACGACCCCGAAATCCCGTGCGCCGCCGCCGGCATCGAGGTGTTGATCGAGGCCACCGGTAATGTCGAGTACGGCGCCAGGGTGACCACGCTCGCGATCGAGCACGGCACGCACGTGGTGTTGATGAACGCCGAGGTCGACGGCACGATCGGCCCGCTGCTCACCGAGCGCGCCAGGCGGGCCGGCGTCGTCGTCTCCGGTTGCGACGGCGACCAACCGGGGGTGCAGATGAACCTGCTGCGGTTCGTCGAGGGCATCGGGCTCACGCCGCGGGTCTGCGGCAACATCAAGGGCCTGCAGGATCCCTATCGCAACCCGACCACGCAGAAGGGCTACGCCGAGGAGTGGGGCCAGTCGGCGCATATGGTCACGAGCTTCGCCGACGGCACCAAGATCTCGTTCGAACAGGCGATCGTCGCCAACGCCACCGGCATGCGGGTCGCCAAGCGCGGCATGATCGGCATCGAGCACAAGGGCCATGTCGACGACCTGGTCGGCATGTACGACCTCGAGCAGCTGCGGGTGTTGGGCGGCATCGTCGACTACGTCGT
>SLRI01000612.1 GCA_007131045.1 Rhodospirillales bacterium | reverse complement strand
CCGAAGGTCAGGGCCGAGAGCTCGATGTCGGTGGCACCGAAGGTGCGGTAGCGCATGAGGGTGGTCTCCGGGCAGGTTTGCCTCGTCGTCCTGGCGGCGGGCGGGACCGAGAATCCCGCCCGTCTTCTCGTGGTCGTGGGTCGCTCAGCTCGCCGGCTCGATCAGGTGCCAGTGGCTGATGCCGTTGGTGGTCACGCCGGGAAAGCGCCAGTCGGCCACGACCTCGGGGTTGATCGCGACCTCGGTGCGGACGGCGGCGATCGGCAGGTCGGAGTACTGCTCGAAGGCGTAGGTGAAGGCCTCCTGGGCGATCGCTTCGCGCTCGTCGGCATCGAAACTGTTCACGAACTTGTTGATCAGCCCGATCATGTGGTCGTCCTCCCAGCCCTCGAAGGGTGAGCCGGTGGGCGTGTAGGTGTTGAGGAAGTGGACTTCGGTCGGGCGGATCGGCGCATTCCTGATCGGGTTGACCACGTAGGCCTGTCGGCCGAGGCCCAGCGCGCGCAAGGTGGCCCAGTCCATTTCGCGCATCTCGGTCTGAAGGCCGATTTCCTCGAAGGAGACCTGGAAGAGCTCGGCCATGGTGCCGAACTCGGGGTTGCCGCCCAAGGCCGTGAGGATGATCGGCACCACCGGACTGGCGAAGTTCTCGGGGTAGCCCGCTTCGGCCAGGAGCTCCTTGGCCCGCTCGGGGTCGTAGCCGTACATCTCGTCGAAGCGCTCGGCGAGTTCCGGCACCCAGCCCTCGTGGCGGGGGTCCATGCCGTAGCGGGGCAGGAGGTCGGCGCGGCCGTCATAGAGGATCTCGAGATACTGCTCGCGGTCGATCGCGCGATTCATCGCCTCGCGAATGCGAATGTCGAGCCAGGGCACGTCCGGATTGAAAGCCTCGTCGCCTTCGGTCATGTACTGACCGTTCAGGACGCCGGTGACGTGCATCGAGGGGTTCAAGGAGGCCACGATCTCCATCCCGGCCTCCACCGCATCGCCCATCAGCTCGGGCGGCAGGTCGGCGATGTGCGCCTCGCCGGCCAGCATCATCGCCAGCTTGGTCGAAGGCTCGCCCACCCAGCGGATGTCGATCTCGGCGAAGGTGGCGTCCTCGCCGGACCAGTGGTCCTCGACCCGCTCGAAGGTCACCCCCTCGCCGATCCGCCGCTCGACCAGGCGGAAATGCTCGGTGCCGGCCGGGCGACGCTGGTAGCCTTCCATGCCCTCGGCTTCGTACTGCGCCTTCGAATAGACCACCAGCGAGCCGCGGCTTGCGACCGAGAAGAGGAAGCCCTGGCGCGGCTCGTCGAAGACCAGCTTGAGGGTGTGGTCGTCGATGATCTCGGGCGTGGCGCCCCTGAGCTGGGCCACGCCGCTGTGCTGGGAGTCGGGCCCGGTGTTCAACTCGTAGCTGTGGACCACGTCGGCGGCGGTCACCTCGCCCCAGCCGTCGTGGAACTCGACCCCCTCCTTCAGATAGAAGGTCCATTCGCTGAAGTCGTCGTTGGCCTCCCAGCGCTCGGCCAGCCCGTCATTGCTGTATTCGCCGGTTTCGGCGTCGTTGCCGACGAGACGGCCCATGCTGAGGAACAGCGAGAGGTCGCCACTGCTGCCCCAGAAGAGGTTGGTGTCGCCGGCCGGTGGCGTCATCGCCATGACCAGGCGTTCGGTCTGAGCTTCGGCAGCGAGCGGCAAGGCGAGTGCAAGTGCCGCGACAGCACAAGTCGCGCCCAAAAGGCGGCGACGGAACTTCAGCATGACAACCTCCCCGTTGTCGGTTTTTTTGATTGGTCATCGTTGCATGGTGGCAATCGACTGACAAGGGTGATGCTGCGGTCGGCGAAGCCGTGCGAATGGGCTTAGCCAGACCGCAGAATCGGGCAGGAGCGGAGCGCGCGGTGACCCCGCGCCAATTCACGAGGGGCCACTGTCCGATCGCCCAGGCGATCAGCCAGACCTACAGGCTCGTCGTCAATCAGGGCCACGCCGACCGCGCAGGGCCGCGGCGGCCTCGCCTCTAGGCTTTGACACTGCCCCGTCGCGACTTTGCAGGCGCGTCTGCGGTGCTGTCGTCGCCCTGTTGCCCCTCGCCGGCTTCTTCGTCTCGAAGCTCCTGCTCCGCCTGTTCCCAGTGGGCCAGATGGCTGCCCTCCTGCCGGCCCTCACGTTCCCAAATCTCGTAGGCTCGCGCTCGGATGCGCTCTTCCCGATCCTGATCCATCCAAGTTCTCCGAAAGGCCTGATGTGGCCGGTGGTCTCGCCGGTCTGTAACCCGGCAGCGCCATGGCCGGTTCCGCCACAGGACGAAGAAGCTGGCGCGCTCTCTTCCGATCGCCGTCGTCCGCCAGCCCGGTCCCCCGCCAGCAGAGACCCGTCGCCATCGCGGCGATGCCGAAGGTCATGCCGAACGCCGAGCCCAGCATGACGGTCGCCACGAACCACATGTCCGAGCGACCAATGAGCGTCCGGAGGTCGGAAAGATCGAGGTAGAAGATCGAGCCCAGCACCAGCCATCCAGTGATCGCGCCGCCGATGAACTGCCCGAGCAGATGGCGACCGTCGATCGTCTCGTCAGGCAACTTGCCGACCTTCGGCATCGGGCCGACGTCCTCACGCTGGAGTACGAAGATTGGCACTCGCGTGTGATGAACGCGGTCTG
>SLRI01000497.1 GCA_007131045.1 Rhodospirillales bacterium | reverse complement strand
GTATCGAAGAGCAGATGCGCCTCGTCGAAGAAGAAGACCAGCTTCGGCCTTTCGGGATCGCCGACCTCCGGCAGCTCCTCGAACAGCTCGGAGAGCAGCCAGAGCAGGAAGGTGCCGTAGAGCCGGGGCGAGCGCATCAGCCGATCGGCCATCAAGACGTTGACGTGGCCCCGGCCACGCTCGTCGGTGCGCATGAGGTCGAAGAGATCGAGTGCCGGCTCGCCGAAGAAATGGTCGGCGCCCTGCTCCTCCAGGACCAGCAGCCGGCGCTGGATGGCGCCGATCGAGGCGCGGCTGACGTTGCCGTAGGCCTTTTGCACCGCATCCGCGTGATCGGCGAGAAAGCCGAGCATGGCGCGGAGATCCTTGAGGTCGAGCAGCAGCAGCCCCTCGTCGTCGGCGAGCCGGAAGGCGATGGTGAGCACGCCCTCCTGGACCTCGTTGAGCTCCATCATCCGGGCGAGCAGCACCGGCCCCATCTCGCTGATGGTGGCCCGCACCGGATGGCCCTGCACGCCGAAGAGATCCCAAAAGACGGTGGGCGCGGCTTCGTAGTCGTAGGTTTCGTCGCCGAGCTCGGCCGCCCGCGTCTCCAGCTTCGGATTGGGCTTGCCGGCCAAGGCGATGCCCGAGAGATCGCCCTTCACGTCGGCGCAGAAGACCGGAACCCCGGCGCGGCTGAAGGCTTCGGCCATGATCTGCAGCGTGATCGTCTTGCCGGTGCCGGTGGCCCCGGTGATCAGCCCGTGGCGGTTGGCGAGACGCAGGTCCAGATATTGTGGGCTCTCACCCTTGCCGAGCAGCAATGAAGTTGGGTTTTCCATGGCACACACCCTTCGGACCCCTTGTCAACCAGCCCCGTTGAGCCTTCTTAATGACCAGTGAAGCGGTGGCCAAGCCGGCCGCCGGCGGCGGCGAGGGACGGAGCACTTGGTGCTGAAGTCGACAGTGGCGCAGCGGTTGTTCAAGCGTCGACCGCCGGCCGACCGGGTCTTTCCGTTTCGCGGCACCGCCGAGTATGTCAGCAGCGTGATCAGCCTGCCGGACGGCCGCAAGATGGGGGTGGCGCGCGGCGGTCCCGCCTCCCGCCAGCCGGTCGTCTATTTCCACGGCATCCTCGGCAGCCGGCGCGAAGCGTTCGTCGGCGGCGCCACCCGTCACGAGGTGATCGCTTTCGACCGCCCGGGCTACGGGATGAGCGATCCCTTGCCACTGCCGTCCTTCAAGGCCTTCGCCCGCAACGTCGAGGTCGTGCTCGACCGGCTCGGGGTGGAGCGCTGCATCGTCTTCGGCGGCTCGGCCGGCGCCCCCTACGCGCTCGCCGCCGCCCTGCAGCTAGGCCCCAGGGTGGCGGAGCTGTTTCTCGTCGGCGGGGTGGCGCACGCCACGATGGTCCGCTCGGCCGGCGTGCCGATGCGCTGGCTGGTCGATTTCGCCGAGAACGAGGTGCTGCGCGAGCGAATCGTCCCGGGCCTGCAGGAGCTGTTGAAGAACCCGATGGTCACCAAGGCCTGGCTGCAGATGTCGGTGACCTCCGAGGGCCAGGTGATGCCGTCGGCGGCGGCCACCCAGCTGCTCGCCAACCGTCTCTCGGAATCCTGGGTCGAGGGGCTCTCGGCCGGCGACGACGGGGTGCAGACCGACCTCGAGTTGTTGACCCGGCCCTGGGATTTCGACCACACGGCGCTCCGCTGCCCGGTGCGCATCGTGCACGGCGGCAAGGACGGCGTGGTGCCGATCGATCACGCCCGCTGGTACGTCCGCCACCTGCCCGGCGCCCGGCTCAAGATCATGCCGCGCCACCATCACGTCACCACCATCCTGGTCACCGCGCACAAGGTGATGGCGCTGGCCTACTGGCTCGAGCACCGGCGCCCGGGGCAGCAGCTGCCCGGTACCGCCCACTAGCAGGCGGCGGGCTCGTCCTCGGGCTCGCAAATCGAAAAGTCGAAGGCGGCGAAGCTGTCGTTGCGGCTGGCGTCGAAGGTCCGGCCGTCGGTGCAGTGCACCTTGGCGAGGATGACCTGGCGGCCGTCGATCTGCCGCTCGATCATCTGCGTCAAGAAACTGACCTCGCAGTCCTCCATGATCAGGATCTCGTCGGCGAGCGTTCCCTGCCAATCCGTCTGGGCGTGGCCGGCTGGCGCCAGCAGGAGCCCGGCCGCGGTGACGGCGAGGCAGAAGGTGGTGGTGCGGTGCATCGGTCGGCTCCTTGGTGGCGCGGCTCACGCGTACCCCATAGCATTGCCGATGGTACGGCCAAAAGCCCGATCGGCCCCTCGCTGCGGCTGCAGGCTTGCCCGGAGCGCCGGGCTGTGCTCGCTTGACGGCAACGCGGCCCCGCAGGCGGCCAGAACGACCCATCAGGAGGACGATCGATGCACAAGACCTTGGCGCCGCTCTTGGCCACCCTGGCGCTCGTGGCCCACGCCCCGCTGGCGCTGGCAACCGAGCCCGAAAGCTGCCACACGGTCCGCTTCTCCGATGTGGGGTGGACCGACATCACCGCCACCACGGCCTTGACCTCGACCGTCCTCGAGGGGCTGGGCTACACCACCCGCGCCGACCTGCTCTCGGTGCCGGTGACCTATGCCAGCCTCGCCAACGGCGACATCGACGTCTTCCTCGGCAACTGGATGCCGACCATGGAGGC
>SLRI01000710.1 GCA_007131045.1 Rhodospirillales bacterium | reverse complement strand
GCTGGCCGAGCAGCCGCGTGGCATAGAGTTGGACGGCATCCTGGTGGTCCTCGTTCATGTGCGCCACGACATCCTCTTCCTGGGCCGCCAGTTCCGGATCGGCCGCCCAGAGCACCAGGGTGGCGTCGATCCAGTGGATCTTGCCGAAGCCCTGGACCAGGTGCGCCCGCTCGGGCCGGACCACGTAGAGATTGAAGTCGGCGAAGCTCGCATAGCCTCGGGCGTCGGGGTGGCGGGCGAGATAGCGGGCGAGTTGGTGCGCGGCATCGGCCCGCTCGATCCGGCCCATCAACGTGGCCCGGGCCCCGGCCAGCGGGCTCGCCATACCGTGCGTGCCGTCGACGAGCAGCGAGACCCGGGGATCGCGGGTGAAATTCCTGGTGTGGTCGGCGAGATCGGAGAGCAGCAGGAGCGGTGCGGCGTCGTGGTCGACGGCGAGCATGACGAGCGAAACGTAAGGGGCACCGCTCTCGTCGAGGGTGCCCAGGGACGCGCGCTCCGCGCCGCGCAGCAGGCGGCGCACCAACGCACCGGGGCTCGATGGGCTAGCGGTGCCGACGTCGCCGGCTTCGGGAGAGGTCTCGGGCTCGGTCATGATCTACCGAGCTCGCACCACCGCATATTGCCCACAACTGTCAAATATCTCGACGCGTGCACTGCTACGCCCCTTTCGTCGCCGACGTTAACCAACGAAGGCAGGGCTCAGACCCGGACGTATTGTCACATATGTTGCATTGCGGCACAAAGCACTTCTGCGGTCGGCGGGCGCGCTTCAGCCGTTCGCCCTGGTTTTTCATGCCTTTTCGAGAAGGGAACACCTTGTCCAGTGCCGCGCCGACTGCCGTCCGCTATCTCTCGCCGCCCGTGCCGCTCGGCGAGCCCGTGGCGGTGGCCCCGGGTATCTTCTGGCTACGCCTGCCGCTGCCGTTCGCGCTCGATCACGTCAATGTCTGGCTCATGGACGACGGCGATGCCGGCTGGACGCTGATCGATGCCGGGGTCCGGGACGAGCGCAGCATCGCCATCTGGCAGGGGCTGCTCGACGGCTTTTTGGCCGAAAAGCCCATCCGGCGGATCATCGCGACGCACTTTCACCCCGACCATGTCGGTCTCTGCGGCTGGCTCGCCGAGCGGCTCGACACCGCGTTCTTCGCCAGTCGGACCGAGTGGCTGCAGGCGCGGCTCCTGGCCATCGACACGAGCGAGGGCTACGCCCGGGCCGGGCGCAGCTTCGACGAGGCGGCCGGGCTGCCGGCCGAGCAGATCGCGCTGCGCTTCGAGCGCGGCAATCGCTATCGGCACAATGTCAGCGTGCCGCCGCCGGCCTATACCCGGCTCGCCGCCGGCGACACGCTGGTCATGGCCGGCAGCCGCTGGCAGGTCATGATCGGCGAGGGCCACAGCCCGGAAATGCTCACCTTCTGGAGTGCCGAGCGCGAGATCCTCATCGCCGCCGACCAGATCCTGCCCCGGATCTCGCCGGTGGTCGCCGTCTGGCCGCCGACGCCCGACGCCGATCCTTTGGCCGAATTCCTCGGCAGCCTGCAGCACTATCTGGAGCTGCCGGCAACCACGCTGGTCCTGCCGTCGCACGATGCGCCCTATCACGGCCTGCACGAGCGGGTGCAAGCCCTCGTGCAGCACCACGAGCAGCGGCTCGATCTCACCTTGCGCGCCTGCGCCGAGCCGGCGACCGTGGTCGAGGTGATGGGCAAGCTGTTCCGCCGCAAGTTCGACCTGCACCAACTCGGCTTCGCGCTCGGCGAGACGATGGCGCACATCAACCATCTGCTCGCCCGAAGGCACCTCGCCGTGGTCGGCCGACGCGGGACGGCTCGGTTGTTTCAGGCCAGCGAAGATCGCGGGCTTTGACAGTTCTAAATTTTGCGGTCTACCTTGTTCGAAATGGGTGTTCTGACGAGGGCGGATCGCTGCAGAATTCTGAAGAGACCGCACGACAACCAATGAGAAAGCGAGGATCGACGCGCGCGTTGCGCGGCCGCACCGCCGGCCTTTCCTCGACCAGCGATCTCTCGGCAGCGCCCCCCGCTGCCGTTCACGCCGGCCGACCATTTGCACTACTCGAGGGAGATCAGCTATGCTGCCACTGATCGGCAAGCGTCTGGTGCAGATGGTCTTGATCATGATCGTCGCATCGTTCGTGCTGTTCGTCATTTTCGACAGCGACGAATTCAAGAAGAAGATCGCGGTGGCCGAGCTCGGCGGTTTCGCCGTGTCCGCCTTGAGCGATGCCGACTACCAGCAATGGCTCGCCAACAAGGGCCTCGATGTGCCCTTCTTCCAGCGCTACCGGGACTGGGTCGGTGGTGTGTTGACCGGCGATTTCGGCCATTCGTTCGAGAAGAACACCGATGTCGGCCCGCTCCTCTGGGATCGGCTGAAGAACACCGGCATCCTCGCCTTCTGGGTCTTTGCCTTGATGATTCCCCTGTCGTTGGTGCTCGGGGTCGTCGCCGGCATGAAGGAGGGCGGCAAGCGCGACCGGGCGGTCTCGTTCATCGCCGTCTTCACGACCTCGATCCCGGAGATCGCGACCGCCATCCTGCTCACCGTCTTTCTCGCCCTCGGGCTCGGCTGGCTGCCGACCAAATCGGCAATGACGCAGGGCTTCGACGGCTGGCAGCTGGTGCTGC